>DASSSG010000283.1:0-7014 GCA_035708545.1 Bryobacteraceae bacterium
TCCGGTCGCACCCTCCGGCGGGGCAGCCAGGTAGCGGCGGTCACGGTCCGCGCTTGAGAGCAGGTCGATCGAGTGATAGAGTGCCACCAGACAGACGAATTCCGGAGAGTTTTGTCCGTTAGGGAGGAAAGCATGGCAGAACAGAAGCGAGGCGTCTCGCGCCGACGATTCGGCGAAGCCCTGGCTCAGGCGGGTGCTGTAGCGGCGGCAGCCGGTCCTTTACTCGGCCAGCAGCCCCCGGCGGGGCAAGCGCCGGCGCAGGGTCCTGCGGCGCAGCAGCCCCCTGCGCCTGGATTCGGACCCGTAGTGGTTGGGAACTACTCGCTGAACGACCAGATTGTGTTCGGCGGCATCGGCATCCGCGGCCGCGGGATGAGCGACCTCAGGCAGTTGCTCGGCGATTCGCGCGTGCGCTTCGTCGCCATCGCTGACGTCCGCGAGAGCGCTCGCGAGACCGTCAAAAGCACCGTGGATAACTTCTATAAGAACAACGACTGCAAGATGTATCGGGACGCCGGGGAACTGCTGGCGCGGCCGGATATCGACGCTCTGCTGATTGCGACCAGCGACCGCTGGCATGGCCCGATGGCAATGTGGGCGGCACAGTCGGGCAAGGACATGTACATCGAGAAGCCCGCCGCGATGTCAATCACCGAGAGCTACGCGCTGGCCGACAACGTGCGTCGCTATGGCGTGGTCTATCAGTCAGGCGCCCAGCGAAAGAATCAGTTCGCGTTTGAATTCGCGGTGGGGCTGGCGCGCAGCGGCAAACTCGGACGGCTGCTCGCGGTCCACGCGGATACGGCGATTGGTCTTGGAACCGTAGACTCGGGCGGCCACGGCTGGTGGGCTGCGGATGCTCCGCCGCCAGATCCTCTGGTCTTCGATTGGGACAAGTGGCTGGGGCCCTGTTTGTGGCGGCCGTACAACTCGGCTTACCCGGATCGCGGCCGTGGGGAATTCTGGGACTTTCACGCGGGTCTGCTGGAGTGGGCGTCGCACACCGTCGCGATGGCGCAGTGGGCCGCGGACATGGAGTACACCGAGCCGATCGAATACGAGCCACAGGGCGGCATTTGGCGGGGCGACGGTCTGATCGGCCGCTACACGATCAACTGCCGGTATGCGAATGGCGTGAAGCTGGTTCTGCGTAACCACAGCTGGTCGCTGCTGGGTTCGTGCAGCAACCGGTTCGAAGGGACCGAGGGCTGGGTGGAGACAGGGGACAGCGGGCGCATCGAGGTGTCTCCCAATCTGAAATCTCTGGTGCCGACTCGTCAGGGGACGAGATACGACCCGACGGCCGAGCACATCCGCGAGTTTCTGCAATGCATACGTTCGCGAACCCCACCGCGAGCGAACGCTGAGGTGACCGCTCATACGCATGTGGCCTCTCACGCGGCCTGGATCTGCGCTCAACTCAATCGCAAGCTGACCTGGGATCCGGCGAAACGGATGTTCATCAATGACGAGGAAGCCAACCGCATGCGCAGCCGGGCGTATCGCGAGCCCTGGCGGATGGAAGCGCTGGCGACGAGTATGTAGGCAAGCGGAGAGGAAAAGGACACCGATATGGCACAAGCACCTGGACAGACACAAACACCCGGACAGACGCAAGGGGCGCAGACGGCACCAGGGGCGCAGGGTGCCCCAGGGCCGCAGGGAGCGCAGGCGGGACCACCACGGCGTCCGGCGCGTACGCCTCCGCCGGCGGTTCCTCCGGAGTTCGACGCGCTGCCGATCTGGAAGATGGACCCGCCGAAGCTCGTCGCGATGCTGAAGGACCCGAACTCGACGGTGTTTCAGAAGGCGATCGCCTGCAAGAAACTCGCGTTCACGGGAGGACCGGAAGCGGTGGCGCCGATGGCCGCGCTGCTGAGCCATCCGGAACTTGCCTGCTACGCGCGGTTCGGTCTGGAGCCGAACCCGCACCCGTCCGTGGATGATGCGCTGCGCGCGGCGCTGCCGAAGTTAAAGGGCAAGCTGCAGGTGGGCGTTATTACGTCGATTGGCGTGCGTAAAGATGCCAAAGCGCTCGACGCGCTGAGCAGGTTGATTGACGACAGCGATCCCGAGGTTGCTGGCGCAGCAGCGGCGTCGGCAGGAATGATCGGGGGACTGCAAGCCGCGAAGGTGCTGCAGTCGGCGCTGGGCCGGACAAAGGTTCCCGTGTTTCCCGTCGTGGCGCGAGCCACCCTGCTGTGCGCCGAAGGCCTGATGGCGAACAATCGTGCCCGAGCGCTGGAGTTGTACGCTCAGCTGAGCGACACAACAATGCCAAAGCCAGTACGATGGGCGGCGATTCGTGTCCTGAACGCGGCCGGGCCCGCACCGGCGGGCGCGAAGGATTACCCGCCACCGACGGGTGAGGCGGCCGAACGGGACCGGAGCGGATTTCTGGGACGGGACCGGTAGAGCGTCAAAGGCCAAACTACCAACGGAATGTACAAGGCGTCGATCGGCCGCGAGGCCAGGGCACATGGGCATGCAATCGGGAACCAGATGGGCGTGAACGCGTGGGCCGCGTTTGCCGGCTCTGACGACGCTGCGTTTGTCGACGGCGACTTCGCCATGCTCGTCTCAGAAGTTCAGGCGTTCTTAAGGCGCTGCGAGGCGCCCGGGATCAACATCGTCGCAATCCACAACCACATGACGCATGAGCAGCCGCAGTACGTGTTCCTGCACTACTGGGGTAAAAGGCCGCGCGATCGATCTCGCGGAAGCCATAAGAGCGGCTCTCGATACCCAGCGGGTCCGCACAGCGAGGACAGTAGTGTTCGTCTGCGAACACGGGGCCGCCAGAAGTGTACTTGCGGCCGCCGAACTAAACCGTATCGCTCGAGAGCGAAATCTGCCGATTCAGGCGATTTCCCGCGGCACCACGCCCGACGCCGGGGTTGCGCCGGTGGTGTTGGAGCGTTTGCGCGCGGACGGTATCGATACGACGTCCATGAGGCCCGAGAAGATCAGCAGGGCGGGGGATCGAGGCCGCATCGCGAGTGGTCACGTTCGCCTGCAGCCTGCCTGCATATAGAGATGCGGCGGTCGAGGACTGGCCCGACATCCCCGCACCGAGTGCTGACATAGATAGTGCGCGAAGAATCCTGCGCGACAGGATTGAGAGACTTATCTCTTCTTTGATGGAGTAATGGCAGTTATGAGGGGTTCAACTGCTTCCGTGTTTATCGCGGTCCTGCTTCCATTCGGCGTTGCCGGGGAGACGATCACGTTCGATAAAGCTCAGCCGGGATCGCTTCCCGCGGGCTGGATATCGGCGATGACAAACGAGGGTGGTCCCCCGCGCTGGGAGATCGTTCGGGACGACACGGCGCCGACCAAACCAAACGTGCTGGCCCAGCTCTCGACAGACAAGACGAATCGCAGATTCCCACTGGCTATCTACAAAGGCGCACGTGTGCGCGACGGCTCCATCAACGTCCGCTTCAGGCCCGTCAGCGGAGCCCTGGATCAGGCCGCTGGCCTTGTCTGGCGATACAAGGACGAGAACAATTACTACATCGTCCGGGCGAACGCGCTTGAAACAATGTCGTTCTGTACAAAGTCGAGAACGCAAAGCGCATTCCTCTGGCTCCGAAAGGGACCCCGCCTGACACATACTGCGTGAAGCATACCGTACCAGGCAACACGTGGAGCGAACTTGGCGTCCTGTTTCAGGGGAACCGATTACACGGTCACATTCAACGGCGAGCGTCTCTTCGAGGTTGACGACAGCACGTTCAAGGAAGCGGGCGACGTCGGACTCTGGACGAAGTCAGACAGTGTGACCCGGTTTGATGACTTTCGAGTCGAGAGCAGGTAACGCACATGCGCTGGATCACGCGTGAGCGAGTGAAAGTCGACAGAGTCGCGTGTCCGTGGCTAATCAGGAAGTTCATAGACCCGAATGCCGAGTTCGTGTTCCTTCCGCACGATACCGACTGGCAGGCGATTTCCGACGGCGTCGTTTACGACGTGCCGAACTGCGAACTCGGACATCACGGCGAAGACGTATCGTTCGACTCGATCCTGAAGAAGTACGGGCTTTCCAATCCGGCACTACAGCTTCTGGCCGACATCGTGCGTGCCGCCGACTCGCGCCCTTCAAACCCGCACCCGGCCGGTGAAGGGCTGCGCTGGATCGCACATGGATTCAGCGCCCTGGGCTTGTCCGATCACGAGATCCTCGACTGCGAGTTCATCGTCTACGATGCACTCTACGCCGAGTGCAGACGCCGTGTGGGCGTAAACGGGAACCCATGAGCGCGCAGGCGCCCAGGCTTGATCTCCGAGCGGGACCCGGGTTCCTCGGCCTGAATCGGAATACGGTCATCCTGCTCGCCGCGATCATACTCATCGCGGCAGGCGAGGAAACCTGGATGCGGTTCGTGCCGAAGTACCTCGAGGTGCTTGGCGCGTCAGCACTTGTCATTGGCGCCTATGACGGCCTGAAGACTTTGCTCGGCGCGGTGTATGCGTGGCCGGGTGGCATGATCGTCGATCGCTTCGGCCATCGCACAGCCTTGACTTGGTTCACACTGCTTTCCATCGCAGGATATCTGTTCGTGCTCGCAGTGCCGCACTGGGCGGCGGTTCTCGGCGGAGCCTTTTTGTTCCTCGCCTGGACGACGCTGTCGCTGCCCGCATCATTCACCTTGGTTGCCGCCAGCTTGCCGGCCGGCAAACACACCATGGGCATTGGCGTCCAGTCGCTCGTCCGGCGCATCCCCGTCATTGCTGGCCCGATCGCTGGCGGATTGCTGATCGACTGCTTCGGGGTCGTGGAGGGAGTCAGGTACGGGTTGCTGGCGTCGGTTGTGCTCGGCGGGCTTGCAGTGTGGCTCCAGCAACGAATCGATATTCCGTTCAGCAACTCACCGCCGGGGGAATGCGGGCTTCGGCAGGCGCTGCGACAATCCGATCCGCGCCTGAGGCGGCTGCTCTGGAGCGATATTCTGATCCGCTTCTGCGAACGAATCCCGTTTGCGTGGGTCGTGATCTACGCGATGGACGATCTGGGCGCCAGTGCGTCGGCCGTTGGAGTTCTGATCGGGATCGAAATGGTGGCTGCTATCGCGTGCTACGTCCCCACGGCCTGGCTCGCGGACCGCTACGGCAAGGAGCCGTTCATCATCGCCACCTTCATCATCTTCACCGCGTTCCCGCTTGCCCTGAGCTTTTCTACGGGTTTCGCTTCCCTCGCTGTGGCATTCACGATTCGCGGTCTGAAGGAGTTCGGCGAGCCTGCCCGCAAGGCTCTGATACTGACCTATGCGGCTCCGAATGCCAGGGGGACGGCCGTTGGAGCGTACTACCTGATCCGCGATGGCGTCGTCAGCATCGGGGCGCTCGCGGGCGCGTGGCTGTGGAACATTGCGCCACAGGTGAACTTCTGGAGCGCGGCCGCCCTGGGCGCCTGCGGAACGGCATTCTACGTGGCGACCTTGCAACGAGAAAGTTCGCTATGAACGCGGGGCGCCTCTGGATTCGACTGCTGGTCGCCTCTGCGTACCTGGCGATGATAGCTGCCGCGCAGACGTTCGCTGTTGTCGGGACGCTGACTGACCCTTCCACAAGTCCCGTCCCGGACCGAACGATCACGCTCCGATCCGCGTCCAGGGAATGGGTCACGAAGAGCAACGGCGCGGGAGAGTTTCGCTTCGATGCACTGCCGCCCGGTGACTTCACCCTCGAGGTGACGGTGCCGGGGTTCGACCCAATATCGCAGCCGATCAGAGTGGGCCGGCGAAACGTCGTTCGCGTTTCACTGCGGCTGAGCCTGGCGCGATTGAAAGAGGAGATCACCGTTCCTGACAGCGAAGGCGCTGTCTCCGCCGATGCAGCCGCGAACGCCGCTGCCGTGACCGTAAACGCCGGAGCGCTCGACATGCTTCCCGTCCTCGGACTCGATTATCTGGGAGCTCTGGCGAAGTTTCTCGACCCCGGCGCCGGTCCGGGCGGAACCAGTCTGATTGTGGACGGCGCCGAAGCGCGAAACGTCGGCGTCACGCCATCGGCCATTCAGGAGATTCGCATCAACCAGAATCCGTATACGGCCGAGTATCCGCGCTGGAGCCGCCGCCGCATCGAGGTGATCACAAAAGCAGCGACGGACCGGTATCACGGCGCCTTCAACTACCTGATGCGCGATCGTGTGCTGAACGCGCGCGACGTCTTCGCGCTCGAACGGCCGCCGGAACACCGGGACATTTTCGAGGGCAGCCTGCTCGGCCCGCTCGGGTCTGGCAAGAGGTCTTCCTTCCTCGTTTCAGGGTTGCATGAAGATGACCGGCTTCAGGCCGTGGTCTTTGCGCTGGCGCCCGGCGGATTCGTGCGCACGAATGTCGCGGCTCCGCAGCGGAACACGTTCGCATCGATTCGTCTGAGCCATCAGACGAGCAACGCGCAATCGATGTTCTGGCAGCTCAATTATCAGGACCGGTTAGTGAACAACCAGGGCGTTGGAAGCACCGTGTTGCCCGAAGCGGGCGCGAACTACCGGTTCCGGGAAGATGAGTTCATCTTCAATCACCGATACGTGTTTAGCCCGAAGCTGCTCAGCCAGTTCCGGATTCTGCTCGGCCGTTACTGGGCTCCGACTCGCAGTATCCTGAATGCGCCACAGGCAGTCGTCGTGGATGTATTCACCGGCGGCGGAGCGCAAGCGGACAACCTGCGCACCGAGGTTCACACATCCATCGTGTGGATGCTCACGCAGACGGCAAGCAAGCACACGCTGAAGTACGGGATAAATGTCCCGGACTGGAGCCGCCGCGGATTCAGCGATCGCACCAACCGGCTCGGGACTTTTTACTTCGCGTCGCTCGCTGATTATGAGGCGAATCGGCCGTTCTCCGCTCAGGTCCAGCGAGGCGAGGGCCGAACGGTGTTCATCGAGAAGAACCTCGGCGGATTCTTTCAAGACGACTGGCAGATGCGGCGCAACGTGTCGCTGGCGCTCGGGCTCCGGTACGACTGGCAGAACTATTTTCACGACCGTGACAACGTACAGCCACG
>DASSSG010000284.1:0-4152 GCA_035708545.1 Bryobacteraceae bacterium
GGGCCAGATTGCCTCCACGGCGGCGAACACCGGCTCGGGCTTTAGCAGCATGCCCTCGCCCCCACCGAACGGCCGGTCATCGACCGTCTTGTGCCGATCCGCCGTCCAGTCCCGCAGATTGTGAATCCGGATGTCGAGCGCGCCCGCTTCGCGCGCCTTCGCCACCACACCATGCTCGAACGGCCCCCGGAAGTACTCCGGAAAGATCGTCAGCACATGGAATATCACAGCTCTTCGAGGCCTTCCGGCAACTCGACGACGATCCGCCTGCGAGCCACGTCGATATCGACGCACACTGAACGCACAAACGGAACCAGAAACTCGCGCTCCCCCTGCACCAGCAGCAGGTCCGTCCCGCCGTAACTCTCTACACGCGCTACGCGGCCGATCTCGAAGCCATCCCGCCCGGTCACTGCACACCCGACGAGATCCGTCTGGTAAAACTCGCCTTCGGGCGCGGCGGGCCGCTCGGCGAGCGGAACCTGAAGCTCCATTCCGGCCAGCCGCTCGGCATCGGACATGGTGTCGATACCGGAGAACTTCAGGATAACGCGCTCGCCGTGCTGCCACGCATCCTCGACCTGCACGGCCGGTCCCGGCTGCTCTCGTTCGGCATCGAAGAGCCGCGCTGTCCCCAGGCTTGTGAACCGGTTCGGATGAGCCGTCAGCGCGTCTGCCACGATCTCGCCACGTGTGCCGCGCGCCCTCATCAGGCGCGCGATCGTCACCCACTCTTCTGCCACACTACTCGAGGATTTCGAGGGTGAAGCGCCGGTTCAGCTTCATGCCCGCTGCTCCCAGAAGTGTGCGAATCGAACGTGCCGTGCGCCCCTGCTTACCGATCACCTTTCCGAGATCGCCGGGGGCGACCTTCAGCTCCAGCACGGTCACCTGCTCGCCTTCGACCTCGCGCACACTCACCTCGTCGGGGGTGTCCACCAGAGCCTTGGCGATCTCCTCGACCAGCTCTCTGATGCCAGCCATCAGTCAGGATCTCCCCTTTGTCAGGTTTACACGGTTTAGATCGCTCAAACATCCTGACAGCGTCGTTATAACCGTCAGCCGGTTGTGAGGTTTATGAACAACCGCGCCGACTGAGCCGGCCGTCATTCAGGCTGCCGGTTGCGGCACCGGCTGGGGATTGTTCTTCAGCAGCCGGGTGACGGTGTCGGACGGCTTCGCGCCTTTGCTCACCCAGTAGTTCAGCCGTTCGTGATCGAGCCTCACGACCTTCGGACGCGCGACGGGATTGTAGTGCCCAAGCACCTCCACGGCACGGCTGTCACGCGCGCGTTCCTTGTCGATGACGACGATGCGGTAGGTCGGTTTTTTCCTGGCGCCGAAACGCGCCAGTCGTATCATCAGCATTCATTCACTCCGTAGTTGCAGGTTTATGGTCGTGGGCCGTCCGCGAGGGGCGTTTCGCGTCGTCATCCGAACAGACCCGGGATCTTCAGGTTTCCGAGATTGGGCATCTTCTTGCCCATGCCAAGAAGGCCGCCCGAGAAGCTCTTCATCATTTTACGCGCCTGCGCATACTGCTTGAGAAGCGCGTTCACCTCCTGTACGGTGGTGCCGCTGCCCTTCGCGATTCGCCGCCGCCGCGCGCCGTTGATGATCATGTGGTTGTTGCGTTCGCGCGGCGTCATGGAATCGATGATGGCCACGATACGCGTGATCTCCCCCTCATCGACCTTCGCATTCTTCAGTTCTTTGAGCGGGCCGATCTGCGGCAGATGTTCGACGAGGGACTGCAGGGATCCGAGCTTGCGCAGTTGCCGAATCTGGTCGCGGAAGTCTGCGAGCGTGAACTCGTTCTCGATGAGCTTCCGCTGCATCTCCTCGGCTTTTTTCTGATCGATGTTCTCCTGAACCTTATCGATGAGCGACAGCACATCGCCCATGCCGAGGATGCGGCCGGCGACACGCTCCGGGTGAAAGGGCTCGAGCGCGTCCAGCTTCTCGCCCACACCGACGAACTTCAGCGGCTGACCCGTGACCGATCGGATCGACAGTGCCGCGCCGCCGCGTGCGTCGCCATCCATCTTCGTAAGAATCACGCCGGTGATGCCGAGCCGCTTGTGGAACTCGTCGGCCGAGCGTACTGCGTCCTGTCCGGTCATGGCATCGGCGACGAACAGAATCTCGGTCGGGTTCAGCGCTTCTTTGAGCTGCTGCAGTTCGACCATGAGCTCTTCATCGATGTGAAGGCGGCCGGCGGTATCGACGAGCACCATGTCGCGGCCGGTCTGCATGGCTTCTTTGCGCGCGGCGCGCGCCAGTTCGACGGGCTTGTCGGTCTCCGTGCCCTCGTACACGGGCAGCTTGAGATCGCGGCCGAGTACGGACAGCTGCTTGCGCGCCGCGGGCCGGTAGACGTCGACGGAGACCAGGATCGGGGCATGGCCGTTCCTCGACAGGTAACGCGCGAGCTTGCCCGCGCTCGTGGTTTTGCCGGAACCCTGCAGGCCGATGATCATGACCACTGTCGGCGGCTCGTTCGCGGTGCGCAGTCGCGAATGATGCGTGCCCAGGATCCTGATCAGCTCGTCACGAACGATTTTGATGACCTGCTGGCCGGGGGACAGCGCGGTGAGGACCTCCTCCCCCATGGCCCTTTGCCTGATGTTTTCTATCAGCTGCTTGACGACACGGAAGTGCACGTCGGCCTCGAGCAGGGCCACGCGAATTTCGCGCAGGGCCTGCTCCATGTTTTCGGCCGTGAGCCTGCCTTCGCCGCGAATGTTCTTGAAGACGCGCTGCAGCTTTTCGGAGAGATTTTCGAACATGTTTCGGGGTACGAACCGGGACCAAACAGCCTGGGCGGTCTTTTTATTATAACGGGTTACGTGACCAGACCACGCGAAACCCAGGGCGCGGGCGGTATCGCCCGTTCCAGCTATCCCGGTTCTATACGGTTCATTACATTTCACGCCGTGGCTGCCTCTTGCCGGAGGACGCCAACTCGGGATATAACTGTTAAACCATCGCATGTCGATGGCTGCGGTAACGGGACGCAGTTTGAAGAAAAGCTAAGACGCGAATGTACAAAGGCCGGCGTGTGCTTGTCACCGGCGGTCTGGGATTCATCGGCAGCAACGTGACGGTTCGGCTGGCACTCGAGGGTGCGCATGTCACCGTCGTGGACTCCATGGTCGCGGGCTGCGGGGCGAACCGGTTCAATATCGAGCCGGTTCGAGATCTGGTCAGCGTCGTCGTTGCAGACATCGCGGAGACAGATGCCTTCCGCGACGAGCTCGCCGGTGCTGAAATCATATTCAATCTCGCGGGCGAGATCAGCCACACGGCGAGCATGGATGATCCCGAGCGCGACCTTCGGCTCAACGCGCTTTCGAACCTCCTGTTCCTCAATGCCTGCCGCTTCGCCTGCCCCGGGGTGCGAATCGTCTACGCAAGCACGCGGCAGGTCTATGGCAAACCCGCGTACCTGCCGGTCGACGAGCGCCATCCGATAGAACCGATCGACTTCAACGGCGTCAACAAATATGCGGCCAGCCAGTACCACATGCTGCTCAGCCGCCGGCGGGAGATCACCGCCGTCATTCTGCGGCTGAGCAATGTTTACGGGCCGAGAATGGCCCTGAACATCCCGCAGCAGGGCTTCCTGGCGACTTACTTTCGCAACGCGCTCACCGGCGAGCCGCTGCTCGTCTACGGTGATGGGTCGCAGGTCCGCGACCCGGTGTACGTCGACGATGCCGTCAACGCGTTCCTGCTCGCGGGCGCCGCACCGCCATCGTGTCCGGTCTTCAATATCGGCGGCGCAGAGCAGCTTTCGCTGCAGACGATCGCTTCGGAAATTGCCCGGCTCTCGGGCGGTTTAAGTGTTCGCAACGCACCATTTCCGGAAGCTCTGCGGAGTATTGATATTGGCAGCTACTGGTCAGACACTACACTCGCACGGACGCACCTCGGGTGGACGCCGATGACGTTGTTTCGAGACGGCATTTCACGAACGCTCGAGTATTACCGGACGCACTGTGATCACTACCCGAGGTTTGCCGCAGCGCCGGAAACGCCGGGCTCGGCCACCGGCGGCAGAACCGCGTTATCACGTACGGGCGTCCGTTGATGGATCTCAACACTCGCGCTGGCGACGCACCGAGCGCGGGGATCGAAAAGCTGAGCGAG
>DASSSG010000285.1:0-8901 GCA_035708545.1 Bryobacteraceae bacterium
CGGCGGACCGCTCGCAGACGCGCGCGGGAGCGTTGTCGGGATCAACAGCATGGTCGCGGGCAGCCTGGCTCTCGCCGTGCCGAGCGATGCGGCGCTGCGTTTCGTTGCGAGGGAGGGCTCGCCTCCAATGCTCGGCGTGACGGTACGCCCGGTCAACACTGCGCGCGGCTTCGGCTGGCTCGTACTCGGAGTTGAGCCGGGGAGCGCGGCCGAACGCGCATCGCTGCTGCCGGGCGACCTCCTGCTGGGCACCCTCGACGTGGAACGCGGGCCTGTGCCCATTCGCTTTCTCCGTCCGGGCTCGCGTCGGCTGCGCGAAGTGATGGCGGTGATCGCGTCTTGATTCGCGTCCTGCTCGAGCTCAGCTCTGATGCCGAGCGTGTGCGACTTATCGGGCTGCTCGCAAGCGATCCGGAGCTGCGGGTGGTGGACAACGCCGAATCGGCCGACGTGCTCATCACGGAGGAATCGGATCGATCGCGAGAAGATCCGCCCCTGCTTGTGCTGCTGGACGTGGCTGACCATTTCCATGTCGCGCAAGCGCTGCGGGCGGGTGCGCGCGGTGCGATTCCGAGGAGGGTTGACGGGCCTCAGCTCGCTGCCGCGGTGCGCGCGGTGCATCACGGCTGGCTGGTCAATCCGCCCGAGCCCGCGGCAGTGGCGGCCGTCGAGCCGCTTACTGCGCGCGAACTGGAGGTGCTGAGCATGCTCGCCGACGGTCTCAGCAATAAGGAGATCGCGTCCAAGCTCGGAATCTCAGATCACACGGTCAAATTTCACGTGAATTCCATCCTCGGCAAGCTGGGCGCGGGCAGCCGAACCGAGGCGGTAACGATCGGGCTGCGGAGCGGGCTGATCCTGTTGTGACGTTCGAGAACATCAGGCGCGGCTGCGATGGCGGCGATAACCGCCGCCAAGACTGCCGAGGTCGATCGCGAGGGCGACAATCATGACGATCAGGAAAAACACGTCGACCGAATACTGCGCCTTGACGAGCCACGTGTACGCCAGCAGCGTGACCGGCAGGAACAGGAAACCGAGCAGCGGCAGAAGCACGGTGTCATACACACCGCCGAAGAAATTCGTGAACAGGTACAGAACGACGATCGCGATCCTGGGAAACAGCAGCACCAGCACTACGAGCAGGCACGGCATGTCACACGCATTCTCGCACGAACCGGGCGGCGGCGCCGACGATGTAGCGTGACCGGCGGCGCCAGATGACGAAGAGCACCGTCGCAACTACCATCAGGCCGATCGAGAGGCCCGCCCAGATCCCATACACGCCGAGCGATGCGCGATAGCAAAGCAGCCAGCTCGCCGGCAGTCCAAGCAGCCAATGGCCGACAAAGTTCGTCAACATCGGGGTACGGGTGTCTCCGACACCACGCAGAAGACCGGTCGCGACGACCTGAACGCCATCGAACATCTGGAACACGGCCGCGATATACAGCAGGATCATGCCGGTATCAATGAGCGCTGCGTCGGCTGTGTACACGGACAGAATTTGACGCGGGATTGCGAAGAACGAGAACGCTGCGAGCACCATGAAGCTCACGGCGAGCACGAGCGCGGCCGAGCCGGCGCGGCGCACTCCGTCCGAATCGCCACGTCCGATGGCGTGGCCGACTCGCACCGCGCCCGCGCTGCTGATTCCGAGCGGAACCATGAACGTGACGGCAATCGTGTTCAACGCCATCTGATGCGCGGCCACGGCGAGGGCGCTGAGCCGGCCAGCAAGCACGCCGGCAGCCGCGAACACCCCGATTTCGAGAACGATCTGGCCCGCGGCCGGCATACCGAGTGCGAGCAGACGCCGGCAGCGCGCCAGGTCGAAAGCCCAGGAACCACGGAAGAAGTCGCTGTGCTCCCGCGTGACGGCATAGACGATCAGCGTTGCGGCCATCCAGATCCGGGCAATGACGGTGGCCCATGCGGAGCCGGCGACGCCGAGCGCAGGTGCTCCGAGATTTCCGAACATCAGCACCCAGTTGCCGAACGCGTTTACAATGTTCGCCGATACCAGGGCAAACATGACCGGGCGAACCAGCCCCATGCCCTGCAGGTAACGACGCAGGGCCGCGTAGATGAGCAGCGGCAGCGTGCCCCAGTTTACGGCGTATATATAGGCGGCCGCGCCAGCTTCGACCTCCGGCATCACTCCCGCAGCACGCATCAGCGGAACGAATCCGGCGCCGCCGAGCATAATGAGCGGGGTCATCGCAATCGCCATGTAGATGGCCTGACGGACCGAGTGATGGCAGTCGCCGATATCGCCGGCTCCCCAGGATTGCGACACCAGTGTGTCGAGCCCGAGCAGCAACCCGATACCCGCTATGGCAACGACGTCGTAAAGAATATTACCGGTGCTCACCGCACCCAGGGCTTCCCGGCCGAGACGGCCCGCCATGATGGTGTCCACGGTGCCCATGCCCATCCAGCCGAGTTCGGCGACGATTACCGGCCAGGCCAGTGCAAACATTGGGCGGAGCTCGTGGCGGAGAGCGGTGAAGGAACGCATCGTGAGCGGCGGAGTCGGCGCAGATCGAATTATCGAAACGGCCTCTGTGACCTCTCGCTTATGGTCGCAGGTATGGACATTGTCGACGCTATCGGAAACACATGCATTAGTGCGGCTGCGCAGGTGGTTTCCCCCAACTGTGGGGATGCAATCCGGCTGGGGTCTTCGTCTGCCCGCGCCGCTCAGTAACCCGCGCGCGCAGTGAACGCCACCACGTTGCCCGCCGGTTCGCGGACGAAGATTTCGGCCGCGCCGTACCATGTTTCGCGCAGTGGAACGACGGGCTGGAGGCCTTCGAGGCACTTCAGGATCTCGGCCATATTGGGCACGTCGATGTACAGGATCGTCGAGCTCGGCACATCTCCGCCCGCGAGTGCGGGGATGTCCTTACTGACGGCGGCGCGCGTGTGGTACATCACCTCCACGCCGTCTCTCTGCAGGAGCACGAACGCGAGGCGGTCGCCGTCGGGAACTTCGACCGTCTTGCGGAAACCCAGCCGGTCAATCCAGAAACCAAGGCACGGTTCGATAGCTTCGACGAGCAGAATTGGCGTCAGTTTCGTCATCACCAGTCGACCGGCTTGCCTTTGTTCTGCTCGTCGAGCCACTTCCTGAGCGGGGCGAAGTACTCGATGATTGCTCCAGCATCCATTCGAGTTTCGCCGGTCAGTGCTTTCAACGCCTCCGGCCAGGGACGGCTCGCACCCATGGCGAGCATGGTCTTCAGCCGCTGGCCAGCCGGGCCGCTGCCGTAGATCGAGCATCGGTGCAGCGGCTCTTTGCAGCCCGCCAGACGCGACAACCCGCGGTGGAACTGGAACTGCAGGATGCGCGCAAGAAAGTAACGTGCGTACGGCGTATTCGCCGCGACGTGATACTTCGCCGCAGGATCGAAATCACCTTCCGTGCGCGGGACCGCGGGGGCCACACCCTGATATTTCAGCCGGAGATCCCACCAGCTCTGGTTGTACTTCCCGGGCGGGGTTTCGCCGGAGAACACCTTCCACCGCCACTGATCGATGAGAAGTCCGAAGGGGAGAAACGCGACACCATCGAGCGCGCGGCGCAGGAGCAGACCGATGTCGCGAGATGCGTCAGGGGCTTTGTCAAGCAGGCCGATTTTCACCAGATACTCGGGCGTGACCGACAGCGCGATTACGTCGCCGATGGCCTCATGAAAGCCATCGTTTGCGCTGTCGCGGAACAGGAACGGCTGCCGGTTGTAGGCACGCTGGTAGAAGTTATGGCCAAGCTCGTGATGGATGGTGTTGAAGTCTTCATCGGTTATGTCGATGCACATCTTGATACGCAGGTCTTCGATGTTATCGACATCCCACGCGCTGGCATGGCACACGACCTCACGGTCGCGCGGCTTCGTGAACAACGAGCGGTCCCAGAAACTCTTCGGCAGCGGATCGAAGCCGAGTGAAGTAAAGAAACGCTCGCCGTAGCGAATCATGTCAAGGGGCCCGGTCCTGCGCGCCTTCAGGATTTTCGTCAGGTCATAGCCGGGGTCGGCGTTCGGCGGCGCGACGAGCGAATAGATATTCGACCATTCCTGCGCCCACATGTTGCCGAGCAGGTGCGCGGGAATCGGCCCCTTTGCCTGCATGACTTTATCGCCGTACTTCTCACGCAGCTTGTTTCTGACGTAAGCGTGAAGCGAGACGTAAAGCGGCCTAACCTGTGTCCAGAGGCGATCGAGCTCGGCGGCAAACGCCTCGGCGGGCATATCGTACTTTGAGCGCCACATCGCGCCCATGTCTTTGAACCCGAGCTCACGCGCGCCCTTGTTGCCGAGCTCCACATAACGCACGAAGTCGGTGCGCATACCGGCGCCGACAGTGTGCCAACCGCGCCAGACATCGAGCAGGCGTTCCGGTTCGAAGGTACCGGCCATAATCTTCGTGATGTCCTGGAGGTCCAGGCAGCTCTCCTCGGCGATGCCGCTCTTCACGTCGGGAGCATTGGATGACGCGCAGTACTTGCCGCGGCCGTAGGCGCCTTCCATGCGAGCAACGATCTGGGTCAGCTCGGTGGCTTGTTTCGGGTCTGACGGCGTCGCGAGCGTAAGCGCGGTCTTCAGCAGGTGGAGCTTTCGCGCGAGATCCGCCGGAAGCGCCGGACCGTCAAAGCGGGTAGCCTGCTTCGCATGCTCGACCGTTGCGGCAATCATCCGCTCGTTCGCAAGCGCGGCGAGCAGGTCGGTATCGTCCGTAACGTAAGTAGACTGCACCCACGTCATGCGCTGGTTCTCGGTGGAGAGCGCGAGCAGGCGCTCTTCCGTTTTGTCGAGAAACGCGCGAGCGTCGGCAGCGGCCGGTTTCGCCGTCTGTCCCTGCGCCATAGACGCCGCGGCGACGGCGAGTGCGATCGCACGCATCATGAACCGAAGTTTAACGTGGATCGCGCCACAGCAGCTCGGCGTCGGAACGGCGCACGTAATTGGCATCGGGCGCGGCGGGATCAACGGCTTCGCCACCAACGAGACGCGCCGCGGCAATCCGCGCAATCGCGGCAGCCAGCGCCCTGTGCTCGGTCACGGCGGCTTCCGCAAAGCGGGTGCCCGGGAGAGCCGCGCGGAAGGGAGCGAAAGCGGTCGCCACGAACTCGAGGTCGCCCTCCGGAAGCGCGGCCAGCCAGCTCTGAAACTTCGTCACGGTTTCCGGAACGACGATTCGCAGTTCGGAATCGTAAACGGCGGCATAGACCTCACCACGTCGCGCATCCATAATCGCCGCACGCAGCGGCGCAGAGCCGCATGCCGCGAGCGCCTGCAGGTTGGATACCGCGACCACGGGCCGACCCAGCGCTTCGGCGAGACCTTTCGCAGCAGCCAACCCGACGCGCACACCGGTGAACGAGCCAGGTCCCGCGGCACAGGCAAAACAGTCGACAGCTCGTACGGGAAGCTGATGGCGATCGAGCAGACGATCGATATGCTGGAACAAATCCCGGCTGAAACCCTCGGGCGAGTGAATCAGGACCTCTGCGACAACTTCATTGTCGCGAGCGAGCGCGAGGCTGCCAAACTCAGCCGTGGTATCGAGCGCGAGGATGAGGCTCACTGCGTGAGATGGTAGATGCGGTCGAGTGCGTATACTTTGCCGTTGGCGTTCATACCGTAGAGCCGGAGATTCAGGATCGCGGGGTAACGCCGGGCAAGATTCCGGGGCAGGCGCAACGTCCCTTCCGGGCCGGTGCCCAGAATGCGATAGCCCTGGCCCTCAACTGAAACCTCTCCGGTCCAGAGATACATCATCGCTCGGGTGCCGCGCGTCTGGCGGTTCAGCCTGACCTCATAACGCGGCGGGATCGCGACGGAAAGCTCGTCTTTCGCCGGTTGCGCGACTTCGAAAGGCACGACTTTGGCCACGGTCTCGACTTCCTGCATCAGGTTCGGGCGCGATTCGAACTTGTAGCTCTTCATCCCTTCCTTGCGGCCTTCCCGGGAAATGTGCAAAACCCAGTCGTGAGAGCGGTCGGGCGGCTCGAGGACGAACTTGTCGCTCTTCATCTCTTTCAGCTTTGTCACTTCACCATTCGCGGGATTGACCCAGCGGACATCGTACGAATGCTTCTCCACGCGCACCTCGATGGGCCCGGACAGCTTCTCGACATAGACGATGTACTCGACGCCGGGCAACGCGAGGGCGCGGCCGCCATCGAGATCGAAGAACGGCTCCAGCTCCCAGTGGCGAGTGCCGGCAAAGAACTCGAACCACACGGTCATCGCGCGCGCACCCGGTGATTCGAGGTACTTCAGATCCTGCGGCAGTCCTGTCGAGCCATACGTGCCGGTGTTGCCGAAGGTTGGATATTGGCCGTTCATCGTCGCGTTCCAGAGCCGGCGGCGGAACTCGTTTGGATCGACGTGGTGCGGATGCGTCCTCCCCGCGCCCGAGTCCTCGTAGCCAAACTCGCTGTTCACGAAAGGCACCGGGTAGACCTGATGCTCAATGGCGCCGAGCTGATTATCGGAACTTTGGTAGAGAACGTGATCCATCCAGCCGTCGCCGAGCAGCGGAGCCGAAGTTGCCACCGTATGCGTGGTGCGCGGGTGATTGTACGGATCCATCTTCTTCAGCGCGGCGCCGAGCTCTTTGTGCAGATCGCGGGTCAGCTCGTACTCCTCAAACTCCTGCACAATCTGCCAGGTGACGTTGTATGCCGAATATCGAGCGACCAGGTACCGCAGGTAGCGCTCGCGCTGCTGCCAGGTCGGGAACAGCTTCGCGAGGTGGTTCTCGTCCCAGCCGAGGATCAGGTCGGCGATGATCCCTTTACTGTTGAGGTATGCGAGCCGCTCGTCGAGCCTCCGGAAGTGATCGGGATCAGGGCGGTCCGCGGACGGATACGCGGCGGCGTCCGTTTTTCGCCCGAGCACAACACCGCGCATGTGATTGAACCGCTGGGCGGCGCGCCGATCGACGTACTTCCGGAACTCGCCGCCATCCATGGATACCAGGTCATAGCGCGTATCGCCCATCCACAAGTGCGGCACGTTGCGCTCGGTGTACGACCAGTGATGGACGTTGCGCGGCATGATGAAGCCGGGTGTGTCGAACGCGGTTGCGATGAAGTTTCCAGTCTTGCCGTCGAAGCGAGGCACGTTGCTGGTGACGCGGTAGTCCCAGTCGCCGTCGTCCACCGGAGCGAAACGGATGATCATGCGGTTGCCGCCATCCCAGAAGCCTAGCATGAGAAACGTGCGGTGTTTCGGCGAGCGGAATTCGGCGTGGAGCTGCACGGTGAGATACGGGTTGGGATGGCTCTTCAGCTCGTCAGCGCTGAGCTCGAAGGTAAGCTCGCAACGCCCGTACACTGGCGTGGGCGGACACGCCGTCTGGGCCGCTGCAGCCGTGGCGAACGCGAGAGCGGCGGCGAGACGCGACAGGGATTCAGTTGGGCGCACGAGCGCGGAGGGAATCATCGGTGCATCAAACTGCTCCGGCAGCGCGTGACGCAGGCGTCACGCGGGCAGCAGTCGTTTCTATCATAGGGCGCGGGTTTTCGAAACTCCCCATCCGCCGAGGACGAGCCATATTCCTTTCTATATACTGACTGGCTGGCCCGGGCCCATACACATGCGCTGCTCGCACCGCTTCGCCTGCTTCTCGGTTGCTTTGAACATATTCCTGTCGGGCATCTTTGCCGCGCGCGCGCAGTTGATCGATCGAAACGAACCGGAAACCCACGCGAACATTCTCGATCACTTCAAGTTCGGGTCAATAGGCGCGGAGGAACGCGCCGGGATTCCGTACTGGATTTGGGTGGTTCTGCCGGAGATCTTCCCGCAACACCTGCCAAAACGGCCGGGCAACGGCTACGAGAAGTTCGGGTTCATCTTCGAGTCGGGAAAGCCGCGGCCAATTGGCACGAGCCTGCGCAACCGCGGAGTGCCGCTGGTTGGGCTCAACTGTGCGACATGCCACACCGGAACGATACGCGACACCCCCGGAGGGCCGCCGCGAGTAATTCTCGGCATGCCGGCGCACCAGTTCGATCTTCAGAGTTATCAGCGCTTCCTGTTCGCCTGCATCCGCGATCCCGGCTTCACGGCCGAGCGGATCGTCACCGCCATACAGCGCGTGAATCGTGACTTCTCGTGGTTCGACAGCATCGTCTACAAACTGTTGGTGGTGCCGCGTACAAGGCGGCAGGGCACGGAACTGGCAACACGGTTCGCGTTTTTCGACCGGCGCCCACCCCAGGGGCCCGGACGCGTGGATACGTTCAATCCGTACAAAGTGATGTTCAATTTCGACCTGTCGGCGGATGAGTCGGTGGGCACCGCGGATCTCCCGATGCTTTTCGACCAGAGGCGGCGTGAAGGATTATGGCTGCACTGGGATGGGAACAACAACGCCGTGACGGAGCGAAACAAGAGCGCCGCCATCGGCGCCGGCGCATCGGAGACGTCGCTCGACCTGGCTGCGATGAGGCGCATCGAGGACTGGATTCTCGACCTGAAACCGCCGGCATTTCCGGGCGAGCGAATCGATCGGGCCAAAGCTGCAGCCGGCCGTGCGCTGTTCGAGCAGCACTGCGCGGAGTGCCATGAATTCGGCGGGCGCCGTACCGGGCAGTCGCTGTCTTTGGCCGAGGTGGGTACTGACCCGGAGCGCGTCAACTCCTTCACGGCGGCGCTCGCGAAGAGGATGAACACGATCGGCACCGGCCGGCCCTGGAAGTTCAGCCACTTCCGCAAGACGAATGGTTATGCCGTGATGCCTCTCGACGGCGTGTGGCTGCGCGCCCCGTTCTTACATAACGGGTCGGTGCCCACGCTTCGTGATTTGTTGAATGAGCCGAGGGAAAGACCTGCCGTGTTCTGGCGCGGGTGCGATGTTTATGATTACGATGCGGCCGGCTTCATC
>DASSSG010000286.1:0-10793 GCA_035708545.1 Bryobacteraceae bacterium
GCCGAGTTCGTCCATCTGCGCCTCGGATGGCATGGCGCCCTGCTGCAGGTCGGTGGCGGCCTTGATGCGCTGGTGCAGGGCGATAATGCGCTGCCAGTTCTTCCCCGCCGAACCGTCGCGCAGAGCGAACTCTTCGACCACCCGTGCGCCGCCGTAGGCTGCGTAAATCAGAGCGCGCGGGCGGGGTCTGGCGGCGCGGCGGCCGGCGGGCTGCTCCGCGGCGCCCGGCTCCGGCTGCGATGCCTCGGCCGCCGGGACCTCGATGATCACGACGTGAAACGTATCTCGCGCCGCCGTCGTCGGGGCATTGAACGCCACGGCGGGAGCCTCGAGCGGACCGGCCCCGCGGCCTCGCTGGGGACCTGTGACGGGCGCCGGCAGTGCTCCGGCCGCGCCGCGTATGAATCGCCGGTCGGGCAGCGGCGCATTCAAATTGACCGTGGGAAGCTGCTGATCCTCGCCGGCCAGCGCTCGCAGAAGGAACGTCGCCGTTTCCCTGCGATCGAAGAAGTTCGTGTGTATCACGGCGGAAGGTTCCGCCGTCGCGAGATTGCCGCCGGGTCCGAAGCAGCCTACCGCGGCCGCGTTCACGTGCTGCACTCCATCGCGATCGACGCGCCAGCCTCCCTCGGAAGGGACCACGAGGTCGTTCGCCGATCCGAAAAACTGATCGACGCCGGCGTCGGCCATGACCTGCGCAATGTTGCCGGTTGGATGGAAGTTCGCGACCAGCGCCGAATAGGATTGCAGCGGAGGCGCCGGAGGCCCCTGCAGGCCCTCGATGATCTCTCCCGCGCCATCCATCGCGCGCAGGCCGGGCAAATCTCCTGCGACGTGATGCGCGAGCCAGACGATGCCTTCGGCGACAAACTCGGCTCCCGTGAGCAGCGGATTCTCTGGTGAAAAGCGGTCGATTATCTTCAGCAGGTTGGCGATCCAGCCGATCGTCTTATCCCAGCGGTCCGGGGTGGCAAGCGGCGTCCCGTCGTTGGGAGACGCCACCAGGACAGCGCGGCCGAGCTGGAAACGCGATGCTTTCGGACCGAGCTCGGCGGGACGCTCAACCAGCGTGCGCAGGACCAGTCCCCCGCGAGAGTGAGTCACGACATCGAACTGGCACCGGCCCGGGGGCAACGCGCCGAGCAACGCTTCGGCATTCTCCTGCGGTGAGCGGCTGACCGTAAAGTGGTTGAACGCGAAGACGCGGTTTTCGTAGATCGACGCCGCGTGCTTGAAGAACTCCGTCCTTGTGAGCCCACGGTACGCGCTGGCTGCGTCTGAAAATGTTCCGTGCAGCAAGAGCAGGCTTCGGTTACCCGGCTGGGGTGTGGCCGGCTCCAGCTGAAGCGCGCCCGCAGCAGGCGGAGGTATCACGCGGAACCAGCCTTCTGACAGGCCGTGTCTGCTCCATGTTCGCTCCTCCCACAGCCGCGCGAGTTTGGGCAGGAGGAACGAAGTGGCCGCGTCCGCAACCGGCTTGCTCACCTTGAGCACGGCCGCTTTGACGACCTGCGTGATCAGCCCGCGGCGGCCCTCAGCTGTGTGGGCACGGCGCAGCGGAATGCGAAAGTGGGTGATCCGGCTCGCTGCCGCCCCGCGCTTTGCACCGGCGCCGCGGACCGTTGCCGTCTCGCCCGGGTGGAAGGTGATTGCGCCCGAGGGATGCCGCAGGACGACCAGCGATGCCTCATCTCCGGCAGCTTCCACATCGAATTCGATGACGGGCAGTTCGTCACCTCGGCGGACGGGAGCTGCCGGGTCGACCGAAACTGCATACGTCTTCTCGACCGAAACCCTGTCGCTCTGAAACTCCGGGGGAAGTACCGCTTCGTCCGCCGCCGCAACACCACGGCGCACCGCGGCCGCCCCACCGGCCGCAAGCTCGGAAATGGCCACAGATCCAGTGGCGCGCGCGATCACTCGCATCAGGAGTCTCCTGTGCTGAAATGCGGATTCTACAACGGCGGCCGGCTCGTTTGTCTCTCAGTTCGTGAAGCTCTGAATCGCCGCAGTTTCATCATCGAAAGCCTCCACGACGCCGTCCAGTCTGGTAAGGCTCAACAGGCGGCGCACGTCCTCGCTCGGCCGCAGCACCTTCAGCATGCCGCGATTGCGGAGAACGTGCGAGTAGCAGGTCATCAGGACTCCGAGCCCGGCGCTGTCGATCCGGCTGACTTTGCTGAGATCGACGAGCACCCTGGAGTCGCCCTGGTGCAGTATGCCCTCGAGCTGGCGCGCTACCGGAGACTCGCGCACGAGCTGGGCCGGGCCGCTGAAGTCGATCACCACAACGCGATCGCGCTCGCGGCGGACAACCGCGGCGTTCGTGAGCCCCGAGAGAATCCGGTCCGTCGTACGGAGTTCATCGAAACACTCATTGCAGGACAGGTAGTGCGCCTCGAACGCCTCACTCGTGAGCCGGTCAAGCCTGCGCTTCAGGTAACTGCGAATCAACTCTTCCCGGGCCAGTGGATCTTCGTGGAGTCTGAGCATCTCACTCATTCCTGTCACCTAGTGCGTTCCGCGAGCCTCGGATTTCAGCGTACCAGTGGAGATTTTGCGAAACCGTTCGCGGGCGCGGAACAGGGCGACGCGAAAAGCAGACTCGGTGAAGCTGAGGTCGCGGGTGATTTCTTCGGCGGTTTTCTCTTCCAGATAGAAGGCGCGCAGCAGGACGCGATCACGTTCGGGGAGTTCGGCAAGGGTGCTCGCGATCAGGTTCTGCATCTCGAGTTGTTCCATTACCGACACGGACGGGTCGGGACGCGTTACGTCGAGTTCGGCCGGGACCTCCCGCCAGAGGCCCCGCCGGTACTCGTGGATCACGTTCGTACAAGTGGCGCTGGCGAAAGCGCCGAGGCTTTCAGGGTTGCGGATTCGTTGGTCGCGGGCGGCGCTCAGGATCCGCGAGAGCGTTTCCTGGACCACATCGTCGATATCGGGGCAAAACGGCCCCAGGTGGTACCGCACCTTGTAAGAGAGTTTAAGTCTGATATTTTCCAGCGTGTTTTGATCGATCTGCATTGATACGCCGACACAGTGTGGGTAATAATCATACACCCCCAGTCACTTGGGGATAGGACGGCAGCTCCTTTACGTCCACCAACCAGACAGGAGAAACCGTATGCCACAAGACCAGTCAAGCGCGCAACAGCTTCCTCTTCATGACGATGCCAAGTGTCGAGAGAAGTTCAATCCGAAAGAGGTTCAGTTTCTGAAGGACCTGGGCAAATTTGTGACCAGCTACCCGGAAAAGAACGCAACGCAGCGGTTCAGACTTCTCGTGTGCCCGCTGCACTTCGCGGACGACTGCTGTTGGGTGCTGGATGAATTCGGACAACTGGTTTGCGTCCCCTGCACCGACGGGTTTAGATTCACACACCAGCCGGAAAGGAGCCAAACCGTCTGATCGCGTCGCTGTGGGGCGGCCGCGATGCTCCACGTCACCGGATATGTAACATTGCGGCTCGCCCTGTCACTCGGTAACGGAATGGGTGCGGGAATGATCCGCCAATTGCGGCTGCGCCGGACGACCGCGGCGGGTGTGCTCACGGGGGTGCTGGCGCTTGCCCAGCCTCCGGAGGGCGCCATCAGTGTTCGGGTGCTCGATTCCGCGGGTCGCCCGCTCGCCGGTGCAACTGTCACGGCGCAGGACGCTCTGCAAACGATAGAAATCTCACGCGCAACAAACACATCCGGCGAGGCTTATATCGGGGCACTCACGCCTGGGATGTGGACGTTTTCGGCAGCCCACCCGGGCTACACGACGACCACCCGATCCGCAGTGCCTGTCAGTGTTGGCTCACGCCAGGAGCTTACGTTCGTGCTGTCGTCGGCAACACCGCAACTGTCGTCGGACGCGAGCGGGCTGCTCGCCAATCTGCCGCCTCCGCCCGTCCTGAGAGCCGAGACCGTCGCTTCGTCGGTATCCGTGGTCGTAGATGAGAATCAGATTGTCAACCTGCCCCTGATCAGCCGCAACCTGTACTCGCTGTTCGTGCTGCAGCCGGGTGTTACCTCTGCCGGCGCAAATCCCCGTCGCGGCCTCACCTTCTCTGTGCACGGGCAGCGCGTGTCCGCGAGCAATTATCTGCTCGACGGCGTTGACAACAACAGCTCCCGAACCAGCGGCCCGGTCGCCGTGAGCTCCCTCGAGGGTGCGCACGAATTGCGTATGGTCAACAGCAGTTTCTCTGCCGACAGCGGACGTGCGACCGGGTTTGTGGCTCACGTCAGCACGCGCCGGGGCGCCGCCGGTCCGCACGGCGCTGCGTTTGGTTATTTCGGAGACGACGCGCTCAATGCGACACCATCGGCCACCAAGGCGCTGAATGAGCCCAAACAGCCGTTCCGCCAGCTTCAGGCCGGTTTTTCAGCTGGCGGGCCTCTGTTATCCAGCCGCACATTCGGCTCCACCACAATCGAAACCTCACGCCTGCGGTATGGCTCACTGGGGCAGTTCCGGCTTCCGACGCCGCAGTTCATTTCGAACCTCCCGGAATTGCACCCTCTGCGTCCCTTGTTCGCTTCGACCCCGCCGCTTCCAGTCGAACCGTCTCAGGTCGATCCACGGTACGGCGACTGGGTCGGCAGCATCACCGGCCGTATCAACAGTGTGTTTACCACCACTCGTATCGACAGGTTGCTCGGCGATGCACGCGATCGTCTGCAGTTTCGGTACACGATGGCGGTGACCGAACAGCAGCTGCCTACGGATTTTCGTGGTTATCACGATCTATGGCCGTCCGATCGCATGGCCGCGCATAACAGCATGGTCGGCTGGACGCGGACCTGGACTGCGGGTCCGATAAACGATCTGCGGCTGGGATGGACTCGAGAGCGGAGCTTTCTCTCCCGCCCGTACAATGATCGGCCGGCGCTCAGTGTTCTCGCGCGCCCGGTGCAGTTGCCCGCTGTAACGACGCGTCTGATGGAGGAGAACGACAACAACAACATTGTGCAGCTGGTCGACAACCTGACTCTCCGGCGTGGCCGCTCTACTCTCCTGTTGGGCACCGAGCTCCGCCGGTACATATCGAATGGCCAGAACGCCGGAATCGAGAGCAGAGCTCATTCTGCGCGGAGCATACCGGTCAGGGGCATATATGGTTTCGCTTCGCTCGCTGAGGTTGCCGCCAGTCGAGTGACGTTCATTTCGCTGGGCGTGGAGCGATTCGCACCAGAACTCCGGCTGGCGGACTTCAGCCGGCAGTACCGATCCACTGACGCAGCGGCATTCATCCAGCACGATCTGAAGCTTACCCGGCGGGTGTCGCTCAGCACCGGACTGCGCTGGGAATTTTTCGGAGTCATGCATGACAAACAGCCGGCGACGGATTATAACTTTTATGCCGGGGCCGGGGCCACGCCGGGCGAGCGCCTCGCAAATGGCGTGCTCCGATCAACCGCTGATAACGCCGGCGACCTCAAGAACCGGATCTACCGTCCACGCTACCTGAACTTCGCTCCCTCCTTCGGACTGGCATGGGATCCCTTCGGGCGGGGTCGCACCGTCGTGCGGGCGGGGTATGCAATAGCCCAGGACCGAATCTTCGATGCCGCCCGAGACGTGCGGACAAACCGGGCCCTGCAGGCCAATTGCATCGGGAACTCGTGTCCGGGACTTGTCCTGCCAGTTGCGGCGGCCTTGCCGCTGATCGTCCCCGATTTCGTTCCGCCCTGGATGGTCATCGTCGATGAAAATCTGCGGACGCCGTACGCTCAGAACTGGTACGTTGGCATCCAGCAGGGCCTCACTGAAACTCTCGCCGTTGAGCTCGCGCATTCAGGGTCCGCGGGCCGGAAGCTGATAAGCCGTGATTTCGTCAATCGCGAAGGCCCCCCACATTCGGCCACCGTTAACGACATCTTCATCACCAATCAGGCGAGTTCAACCTATCTGGGCCTGGAGTTCAGCATTCGCAAGCGACTGAGCGCATCTTTGCAGTTTCAGGGAGCGTACACGTGGAGTCATGCGATCGACAACCAGAGCGACATCCTGGAAGGGACGCGCGTAGGGCGAGAGCTGCAGGAAACGGTTGTCGGCACGTTTACTCGTGCTTTGGATCCGATGGTCGATCGTGCGAGCGCAAATTTCGACCAGCGCCACAATTTGATTTTCAGTGGAATCTGGAACCTGCCAGCTGTGCAGGGCAGGCTGCGATTGCCATTGTCCGGCTGGACGGCGAGCGCCATTGCCGGTTATCACTCCGGATTTCCCCTCACTGTAGTCGGCAACCGCGGTCTTGAAGGAGGTTATCTATTCAACCGGCCTGACCTCGTTCGGCCGCTGTCCACGACGCACGCCGGGGTTCCCGGGGGCGTGCGGTGGCTGGACAGAAACGACTTTCAGATCGTCAGAAACCGCGTCGGTAATCTCGGACGGAATGCAGTCGCCGGTCCGAGCTCCTGGAGCTGTGATTTCGCGCTGATCAGGACCCTTCCGGTCTTCAGGGAACGCGTTCGCGCCCAGTTCCGATTCGAAGCTTACAATCTGTTCAACCACGCCAATCTCGGGTTGCCGGCGACGAACCTGAGCGCGCCGGATTTCGGCGTCGCTTACGCCGGCAGGAGCCGTTCGTATTACTCACGGTTTGGTGAGTTGCCGCTCGACAGCCCGGCCCGGAGGTTGCAGCTTGCCTTGCGGTTCCATTTCTGACGGAGCCGCAGCGGAGAGATGCTGCAGGAGGATGGTGATGGGCAGATGGCCTGGCCCGGTGGCGTAGCCGAACACGGTCGAAGCCGTCACGGCGGCGCCGCGCTCCGTCTCCTGGGCGCGCTGCGCCTTGCCTCGCGGCTTACCACGATGGCTCTGGCTGCGGCGGCGGCGGCGCATCCGCGGATAGTGCTCGTCGTCGAGCAGAGCGCCTCGATTTACGAGCAGGCCGCAGTCGGCTTCGCCCAGGGCTTCGGCAACACCGATGCGATCGAGCGCATCCCCCTCGATGCCGATCCGCGCCGCCTCGATGCAGTCACGGCGGAAATACGCCGCCTGAATCCGCGCCTCGTTGTCACGATCGGAACGAATGCCGCGATTGCTATCCGGAACAAGCTCCCGAGCGTCCCGATTGTCTACTGTCTCGCACTGAACCCCCTGCAAAACAACCTCCGCGGCGCTGACATTGGCGGTGTTGCCTTCGATTTGACGCTTCAGACACAGATGGCAAATCTCCAGCGGGCACTTCCGAACGCCCGGCGGATTGGGGTCATTTACAACGAGCCGGTCAGCGGCAAGCTGGTGCGCGAGGCGCGGGCCTACCTCCACTCCGGCGTAAAGCTGATTCCGCGGGATGCGCGTAACCCGAGCGAGGCCGCGCGGGCGATCGAGGAACTCGCAGGCAGCATCGACGCCTTCTGGCTGCTCTGGGATCCAGTGATCGCCAACCCCGCAAACTTTCGCCTGCTGGTCGATTTTTGTCTGCGGAACAAGATCGCCCTCATATCGCCGGCAACTCCGTTTGTAGAGGCCGGCGCGCTCATGAGCATCGGCGCGGATTACCTCGAAGCCGGGCGCCGGACGGGCACGATGGCGAAGGAAATCCTGAGCGGCAGAGCGAAGCCGGGCGACTTCCCTGCCGAACCCCCTCCGGTCTCGCTGGTTCTCGTCAACGGCGGCGTGGCGAGGCGCCTTGGGATCGAGATCCCGCGTGACGTGGGCGCGCACGTTCTGGCGGCGCCATGACCGCAGGAGCACACCGCATGAGAAGGCCCGGCATTGTCGCCACATTTGCGATCAGCTCGGCGGCGATCCTGTTCGTGCTCGGAATCGCCGTCACCGCGTACTCGCTCATGCAGATCCGTTCAGTTCTGTACGACGAAGCGCAGCGCCGCGTCGAGGCCCAGGCGCTGAACTGGATCGAAGCCAACACCCCGCAGATCGTGCTGGCGAACGCGGACGTGTTGTCGCGGCTGATCGCGGATTTTGCGGCGCGGGAGCGCCTGGCATATGCGCTCCTCGAGGATCCCGCTGGCCGAGTACTTGCGCAGACGACTGTTCCCGCGGACCTGCGTTCGGAAAGCAGCGATATAGTTGCGACAACTGCCAGGAGCCGGGTGTACGGGATGATGGCGGCCGACGGAGTTCACTATCTCGAGGTCGCCACCCCCGTCAGCGCCTCCGGAACCGGTATGAGCCGCGATCTCAGCTCGATGTTTTCGATCGTGTCCGGCGGGCAGAGTCTCGCGACATTGCGGGTCGGCATCGACACGCGCGAGCTGGAAGGACGATTGCGGGCGCTCGTCTGGACTAACGCGCCTCTGTATTCGGGCCTGGTGCTGCTGGCAGTCGTCATTCAGGTGGTTCTCATGAGACGGCTGGTGCGTCCGATCGCGGCGATCGGCCGGGCGGCACGCAGCGTCGCGGCAGGAGATCTGTCCACGGCCGTGGCTCCCGGAGCAACGCTGGAAAACGAAGTCGGCGAGCTGGTTCGAAACTTCAACGACATGGTCGCGAGGCTGGAGGAGAACCGAACGGACATGCAGGCGCTTCACGCTGGTCTCGAGCACAAGGTCTGGGAGCGTACCGCCCAGCTCGAAGCACTCAACGCGAAGCTGGTCGAGGCTGATCGGCTGAAGTCGGAGTTCCTGTCCACCGTGTCGCACGAATTTCGAACTCCGCTCACCTCAATCAAGGCTTTCGCCGAAATACTGCTCGATGCGCCGCCCGAGGACAGGCAGCAGCGGCAGCGATTTCTCGGCATCATCGATTCGGAAAGCGATCGGCTGACCCGGCTGCTTTCCGACCTGCTCGATCTCGCTAAGATCGAGAGCGGTTTCCTCGAATGGCGGTTCGCCGAGATCGACGTTCGGGAACCCGTTCAGCAGGCGGTTGCGGCTATGATGGCCTCTGCACGCGCTAAGGACATTTCGCTGGAATTATCCGCGCCCGTTTCCTGCCAGGTCCGCGTCGACGGAGACCGCATACAGCAAGTTGTAAACAATCTGCTCAGTAACGCACTTAAATTTTGTCCGGAGGGAGGTCGGGTATCGGTCTCCGTCGAGTGCTTCGAGCCGCGGGGACGGACGTGTACAGCCGACGGCAGTTACGCGCGTGTTTCTGTATCCGACACCGGCTCGGGTATCCCGCAGGCGGATCTGCCGCGGATCTTCGATCGGTTCTTCCGCGGGTCAAACGTGGCGCGTGGCGTCAAGGGGACGGGACTCGGCCTCGCGATCTCGCGCGAGATCGTGCTCCGGCACGGCGGGGAGATTTGGGCGGAGTCTGAGCCTGGGCGCGGCAGCGTGTTTCGGTTTACCGTGCCGCTCGCGGCGGTGAAAGATAACGCCGCGACCGCGAACGTATCAGAAGAATGGGGGCATCATGAGTAGGAAGCGAGTATTGATTTGTGACGACGAGCCCGCGATCTGCGAATCCGTGAGCTTCATCGTGGACCAGGAGGGCTATGAAGCCGTTACCGCGGAGGATGGCGACGAGGGACTGCGGTTAATCAGGACGTCCGCACCGGATCTTGTTCTGCTGGACGTGATGATGCCGGGGATGACCGGATTTGAGCTTTGCCGTGAAATAAAGTCGCACGAAGCGACACGGGATATATATGTGATTCTGCTGACGGCAGCCGGCCAGGAGCGTGACCGGACTGATGGCTACGCAAGCGGAGCCGATGAGTACATGACAAAGCCTTTCAGCCCGCGCATGCTTCGGCAGAGGCTGCATGAGTTGCTGGATGGATCGCCATGACGACGCCTGCCCAGGGTCTGGATCCCGCCTCGCGAACGATCCGCAGCCTCACAACGGAGCTGCTCGCGGCGTACGAGGAACTGTCGCTGCTGTATAGCCTGACGGCGCAGGTTGGCGGGCTGACGAGTGAACAGGACATCATCACCGCTGCTCTGCGTGAAGCCATGCAGGTCATCCCGGCCGATGATGGCTGGGTTGTGCACTGGCACGAATCCAGACCGCGGACCACAGGACGGATGGGCGGCGGCATCGCGGAGTGGGATCCTGAGCTGATCGCGGAAGCAGTGCTGGCGCCGATTCGGGCAAAGGCGCGCGCGCACGTTCTGTTTCACGATCTCGCGTCAGAGTGCGGGGTCGAACAGTGTGGTAACACCCGGCTGCTTGCGTGCTCGCTGTCGACCGGCAAGGCGCCAGACGCATACCTTTGCCTCGCCAGATCGGCAGGGCAGCCCATATTCACTTCCGCCGATCAGAAGCTCATGGGGGCTGTCAGCGCCGTTGCTGCGATGGCGCTCGAAAACCTCAGCCTGCATCGTTCTGAACTGGATCGGCGGCGGCTCGAACACGAGCTCGATATGGCCCGGCGCATACAGCGATCTCTGCTGCCGCGGGACTTCGGGTACCGAAGCTTCGTTGACGCCGCGGGGGAGAGCCTGCCGTGCCTGCAAATCGGCGGCGATTACTACGATTTCGTCCCGGTCAGCGACTACGAGTGCCTCTGCGTAATCGCCGACGTCGCTGGTAAGGGTCCCGCGGCCGCGCTGGCAGCCGCCATGGTGCAGGGCAACGTGCAGGCGCTGTGCCGAGATTCAGTGGAGCTGCCGCGTCTGCTCACGACGATGAACGCGTGTTTCCGGTCGCGCGCGCAAAGCGGCAGTTTCGTGACCGTGTTCGCCGGCGTGCTGGACAAGAACGGCCGGTTCCGCTATACCAATGGCGGGCATAACCCGCCGCTGCTGGTCCGGCGTACGGGTGAGGTGGCTGAACTGGCCGAAGGCGGACCGCTGCTCGGATTTTTCGAGCACGCCGCCTACCGTGAGGGAACGGCGCAACTGGTGCCTGGCGACCTCGTGTTCCTCTACACTGACGGCCTGAC
>DASSSG010000287.1:0-2250 GCA_035708545.1 Bryobacteraceae bacterium
ACACCGCGCGATCCGCCGGAACGTTCAACTCGAAAGCCTACGAAGGGTCACTCAGCAAGATTCCGTCACCGGGCGCGCCGCAACTCGCGGCCGGCACGCGCGAGGTCCGAGCCTCAAACAACCCGCGCTTCGAGGCGGCGGGTGGAGTCGCCAATTTAGACTCGCTGGGAATCAGGCATGTCTTCCTCATCGTCAAGGAAAACCGGACCTACGATCAGGTTTTCAGCGACATCGAAAAGGGCAATCGCGATCCGAAGCTGCTCATGTACGGACGCGATATCACGCCGAACCATCACGCCCTGGCTGAGCAGTTCGTCCTGCTCGATAACTTCTACGCGACCGGAGCCATCAGCTTCGAGGGACACCAGTGGCTCATGCAGGGCTTCGTCAGCGACTATGTGGAACGAGCGCTGATCAGCGCCCCCCGCGGTTATGCCTGGAACATGAGCGACGCGCTCACCGTATCGCCGGCCGGCTTTTTCTGGCAGAACGCGCGCCGGCCGCTGGACGTCCGGATCTACGGGACGCTGGCGCTGCCGGCGCTGTGGGATCTGAAGACGCGCAGCGCGGTCGATATCAACGAAGACGACCTGCTGAGCTGGAGCGCTTACTGGCACATGTATAAGAACGGCACATGGCGCGGAGCCGTGGGCAGCCGCGCGGCAGTCCCCGCCCTTGACCCGCTGCTCGTCAAATACTATCCGGTAAACAGCATGCGCGTGCCGGACCAGATTCGCGCCGAGGTGTTCCTCGAGGAGCTGGCGGGTTTCGAGAAGGCGGGCCGCGCGCCCAACCTGCTGATCGTCGGGATGACAAGCGATCACACGATGGGCACCAGCCCCGGTGCGCCGACGCCAGCGGCCATGGTCGCGGACAACGATCTGGCTCTGGGCAGAATGGTGGAGGGAATCACGAAGACCCGCTTCTGGCCGGAGAGCCTGATCCTCGTCGTCGAGGATGATGCGCAGGACGGACTCGATCACGTCGACGGGCACCGCACCGTGGCTCTGGCCATCGGGCCGCACGTGAAGCGGGGACAGCTCGATTCGAGCTTCTACACGCAGCTGAGTATGGTCCGCACCATTCAGGACATTTTCCGCATCGCGCCGCGAACGCGTTTCCTGGCCGCAGCGGGCGCCATGAACGCCGTGTTCACGCCGGAGAAGAATGTCGCGCCATACAAGGCGCTGACCCCGAAGATCGCGCTGGATACGATGAATCCGCCGCTGAAGGCGCTGCGCGGCCGGCAGCTCACGGCAGCGCGGCAATCGGCGCGAATGAACTGGGACGAAGTCGACGACGTGCCCAGTGCCGAGCTCAATCGCATTCTCTGGTGGGACCGGAAAGGTTTCAACACACCGTATCCACGGCTGCGGTAAGCCCGTGGTCCAACGTTTGGGCGTGAGTTCAATTCAGAGCAGCCGTCCGCTGAGGTGCCGCCGGGCCTGCGCGAACGATGCGCTATCGCGCAGCAGCAACGGTGGCAGAATGGGCGGCTCGCAGGCGTGCGGGGCCGGTCCTGCGAGCCAGCTCCTGATCCGCGAGGCACACGAACGCAGCGGCGAATCCTACGAGCGTCGGCATATACATCCTGAATGCGAGGCTGGTGAAGAAGGTGTTGACCATGTAGATTGTCATGCTCAGCAAAATACACGTCGCCATTTGATGCAGCCTTTTCAGAGAAATGTCGTGCGCTGTCGCACGGCGCACCCGATTGAGACCCCACACGGATGAACCCAGGATGGCAATATAAATCGCAAAGCCGGGCAATCCGATTTCAGATGAGACCTGAGTGTAAGTGTTGTGCGTCTGAAGCCATGCTCCACGGCGACCTTTTGCGCGCGCACTCTGCTCTTCGGCTATAGCGAAGGCACCCGGCCCCACTCCGAACAATGGATGTCTGAGGGTGAATACGATACTCTGGTTGAGAATGTACCTGCGCGACTGAGAGGAGCCTGCGGCAAATTTTGCCTCCGCTGTGACCAGATTGTCAGTATCGGGTGTGAGTGTCAGGTACCGCTCTATCGTCGCCCTGGACAGAAAAGGCACCGTCCCACCGATCAGAGCAGCCACGATCACCACCAGCTTGATTTTGGTCGCGAAGCCTGCATGGAGCACAATCAGCACAAAGAGCACTCCCATCGTGACGATCGCCGCCCGGGATCCGCTCTTCAGGGAGATAATGATGCACACCAGCGCGGCGCCATAGCCGAGCAGCCAGCGGAGCCGGAACCGCTGGCTCGTGATTGC
>DASSSG010000288.1:0-3886 GCA_035708545.1 Bryobacteraceae bacterium
GCAACGCCCGGATTTTCGATGATATTCGTTTATCGCGGCCATATATTGCAGGCCCGCGGCGACCTGCCGGCGGCGATCGCGGAATACGAGCGCGCGGCGGGCGTCGATCCGGCCAATGAAGTGGCTCGCCAGTCGCTCGCCGAGGCCCGGCAAAGGCTGGCAGCGATGCGTCGCTGACGCATGCGCATCGGCGTCAACGCACTTTACATGATCCCCGGCGGTGTTGGCGGCACCGAGATCTATCTTCGCAACCTGCTTGCCGCGCTCAGGAAGCTGGACCGCGACAATGAGTATTTCGTATTCACAAATCGCGAGACAGGCGCAGATCTGCCGTGCGCTGTACAGCTCCCGGTCACCGCGAGAAACCGGCCGGCGCGGCTCGTCGCGGAGCAGACGCTGCTGGCGCGCGAAGCACGGCGTCTGCGTCTGGACGTACTGCTCAATGCCGGCTTCACCGCGCCGTGGTTCTCGCCTTGTCCGAACGTCACCGTCTTCCATGACCTCCAGCACAAACGCCACCCCGAGCATTTTCGCTGGATCGATCTGCCTTTCTGGCGGATCTCGCTGTATGCGGCCGCGCGGCGATCGCGGCTGCTGATCGCGGTGTCGGAAGAGACAAAGCGCGATCTGATGCGCTATTACAGGCTGCCGCCGGAGCGCATCCGTGTGATCCCACATGGCGTCGAGGACGCGTTTTTCGAAGTGGGCCGCACGCGCGGCATCCCCGAGCCGTTCATCCTGTGCGTGTCCACGCTGCATCCGCACAAAAACCACGAGCGCCTGCTCCGCGGTTTCGCGCGCTTCCGTACCGCGCACTCGGGCTACAACCTGGTGCTTGCCGGCCTGCGTGGTTTCCACGCGGGCGCTGTCGAACATTTGATCGCAGAACTCGGCCTCGCTGATGCCGTTCGGATTACGGGGTGGATCCCGCGCGATGAACTGATCCGGCTGTACGCGCGCGCGGCCGCGTTCGTCTACCCCTCGACCTTCGAAGGATTTGGCATGCCCGTGCTCGAGGCGATGGCGGCTGGCCTCCCCGTCGCCTGCTCGGATATCGAGCCGCTCCGGAGTCTCACATCGGAAACAACGATCCTGTTCCCACCCGAAAACGAACACGCGATCAGCGCCGCACTCGAGCGGTTGATTTTTGACCGCTCGCTGGTCGAGCCGGCTCGGGTGCGCGCGCGTCAGTTCTCGTGGGAGGAATGCGCGCGGCAGACGCTGGCGGCCCTTACCGAAGGAAGTCTTCGAGCTGGATCTTCGCGTCGGTCTTCGCGTCCCGGTACTTGACGATCACCGGCGTATACAGCGAGATTCCCCACTCGCGGCCTTTGCCGCCGGCAACGTCGCGCGAACCCGCCACCACGACCGCCTCTTCCGGAATGACCAGCGGCTCGTCATCGGTCGCGCTGTAAACCTCACCGCGTACGAGATCGTACACCGGCGTGGAGCGGTTGAGAATGGTCCCGGTTCCGAGAACCGCCCGCCGCTTCACCACTGTGCCTTCGTACACGCCGCAATTGCCGCCTATGAGCACGTCATCTTCGATAACCACCGGCAGCGCGCCCACGGGTTCGAGCACGCCGCCGATCTGCGCTGCCGCGGAAACATGACAGCGCGCGCCCACCTGCGCGCAGCTGCCCACAAGCGCATGCGAGTCGATCATCGTGCCGTCGCCGACATACGCGCCGGCATTGATGTACATCGGTGGCATGCAGGTGACGCCCTTGCCGATATAGCAGCCGTCTCGAATGCTCGACCCGCCGGGCACGATGCGAACTGCTGCGTCCAGCGCCAGCCGCTTCACGGGGTAGGTCGCCTTGTCGAACCAGGGCTGGCGCGCGCGGTCGATCGACATGTCGACCACCGCCCCCATGCGGAACCCGAGCAGAATGCCTTTCTTGACCCATCCATTGGCTCGCCAGCCGCTCGGCGCCGACGCATCCGGTTCCGCGGCGCGCGCGCTGCCGGCGTTCAGCGCGTCTTTCAACTGCTGAAACAAACGGAAATGATCTTCCGTATAAATGTCAGGTTTCGAATCGAACAGCGCCTCGATGTCAGAGGCGAGCATGCGCGGGCTCCAGCAGCTCGAGCGTCCTCAGCACCTGTTCGACCTTTGTAATCGTGGATGTCTGGGGCGGAGCCAGCGGCGGCCGCAGAGCCGGCTCGATCAGGGCCATCATCGCCAGGGCCGCCTTGGCCGGAATCGGGTTGGATTCCACGAAGCAGACCTCCATCAGCGCGAGCAACTCCCTGAACAGTTCACGCGCAGTCGCGTAGTCGCCCGCGAGCGCCGCGTTTACCATGCGCACCGTACGCACCGGGTCCACATTGGAGATGACCGAAATCAACCCACGCCCGCCGTGCGCGATGATGCCGAGCGTCATCGGATCGTCGCCGGAGAGCACGGCCAGCCGCGAGCGGGCGCACAGGGTCGCAATCTGGACAAGGTTTCCCGAAGACTCCTTAACGCCCCAGACGTTCTCAATCTCGCTCAGCCGCAGCATGGTGGCCGGTTCGACGTTCTGTCCGGTCCGGCCTGGCACGTTATATACGACGATCGGCACCCGGACCGCGTCCGAGATCATCCGGAAATGCTGATACAGGCCGTCGGACGTCGGCTTGTTGTAGAAAGGTGTCACAGACAGAATGCCATCGACCCCCAGTTGCTCGACGGCGCGCGCAAGCTCGACCACGTCCGCGGTGTTGTTCCCACCGGCGCCGCCGAGCACGGGCACCTTTCCGCGTGCCTCCTCGACCGTGATCTGAATGACGCGCAGGTGCTCTTCGCGGCGGAGCGTGGGGTTCTCCCCCGTGCTCCCGCACGGTACGAGAAACGCGATGCCCGCATCAATCTGCCGGCGGACCAGCCGCCGCAGGCCATCCTCGTCGAGCGATAAGTCACGCCGGAACGGCGTAACCAGTGCCGTGCCGCAACCCTGGAACATGCATCACCCCGAAAACAGTATCTCCGAAAATTCGTACACTCCCTTACGGCCGCGTATCCACTGGGCGGCCTTCAGAGCGCCTCTGGCGAAACCTTCCCGGTTCCGCGCGGTATGCCGGAGCGTCAACGTGTCGGCGCCGCAGTCAAAACCGATCTCGTGCGTACCGGGATGCGCGCCTGCGCGATTCGAGCTCACATCTATCGGACGCTCGTAGCCGGCCTTCTTCATCTCATCGACGAGCTTGACCATGGTGCCGGAGGGCGCGTCCTTCTTGGTGATGTGGTGGATCTCCCATCCCCAGGCGCCGTACTCTTTTTCGTTTGCGAGCAGCCGTGCCGCCTCGGAAACCACGTGCAGGAACACGTTCACGCCGACCGAGTAATTGGGGCTCCAGATGAGCCCGGTGCGATATTGCTCGACGACCTCACGGATACGAGGGAGGTGGTGGTTCCAGCCTGTGGTGCCGACTACAGTATTGACGCCGAGGGCCGCGAGCCGCTCCATGTTTCCTACCGTCACCTCGGGTGTCGAGAACTCGATGGCAACGTCAATGCCGGCGAAGTTCTCGCCAGTCATCCCGGTGTAATCGCGATTGTTGTGGATGTCGAGCCGCAGGGCGACCTCGCAATCGTACTCGGGCGCGAGCAGCTCGATGAGCCGCCCCATCTTGCCGTAGCCGACGATCGCGATACGCATCATGCAGAGGTGTCGTTATTCAAACACCACCGGATCGACGCTGCTGAAAAACTCGGTGTGCAGCGCGGTCACCGCGTCGCGCAGGTCCGCCTCGGCCACGACCACTCCGAGGTTCAACAGTGACGCACCCTGCGAGATCATTCGTACGTTCACACGGTCCAGCGCACCGAACACGCGTCTGGCCACGCCGGGCGTGTACCGGATGTTCTCGCCCACAAGACAAACGATGGCCTGATCGCTCT
>DASSSG010000289.1:0-3583 GCA_035708545.1 Bryobacteraceae bacterium
CGTGTGCTCGAGGTGCACGCAGATCTGGGCGATCAGGTCAGGCAGGGGCAGGCGCTGGTGCGCGTCTCCGACGAGGAGCAGAAATACCTCGTGGCGCAGAACGAAGCGCAGCTGCGAATGGCGCTGGAGCGGCTGGGGCTGAACTCGGAGAAGGACCGGCTGGGAGACGTGCGCGACACATCGGACGTGCGGCGCGCGCAGGCGGATCTGACCGAGGCCGAGCAGCGTTACAAACGCGTGCGGGTGCTTGTGGACCAGGGCATCGGATCGCAGCAGGAGCTGGATCAGGCGCAGGCGCGGTACAAGTCGGCGCAGGCGGCCTACGACCAGGCGGTAAACAGTGTGCGAAACGTGATGCGGGAAGTGGAGCGATCACGCGCTTCGCTCGACCTGCAACGGAAGAAGTTGCGGGACACGATTGTATATGCGCCGTTCCATGGCCGCGTCAAGGAGCGGCAGGTCACCACAGGCGCCTACGTGCGGCCGAACACACCGCTGTTCACGCTCGTCAAAGTGGATCCGATCCGGCTGCGACTCGAGGTGCCGGAGCGCATGGCTCCGTGGATCCGGGGCGGGCAGATTGCACAGGTGACGGTAGAGGCGTTTGGCGACCGGGAATTCCGCGGAAGGGTGTGGCGCATATCGCCGACAGTGGATCAGAGCAAGCGCACGTTTATCGTCGAGGCTCTGATCGACAATCCGGCGAGCGAACTGAAGCCAGGCTCTTACGCGAAGGCTCGGCTACCTACCAACAAGTCTGAAAACATACGCGTGGTCACGGCGCGCGCAGTGAACTACGTCCTGGGTTCCAACAAGGCCTACGTCGTGCGCGGAAACACCGTCGACGCGCGGGACGTGAAGCTCGGGGACCGCTTTGGACACGAAGTCGAGATCGTGGAAGGGCTGGAAGACGGCGAGCAGGTCGCGATCACACAGCTCAACCGGCTTGATACCGGCACCAAAGTTCAGGTGCTGGCCGAAGGCGCCAGGCCTGAGCGGGAGGCGTCAGACTGAGGCTGCCGGCGCCCGCGTATTGTGCTGTTTCTGAAGTGTCCTGGACCGCTTGCTGACGCGCGCGGATCGGAAACTCGCTGACGCGTGCGCTCGGAAACTCGCTGACGTGCGTGGCTCGGAAACTTGCTTGCGCGCGCGGTTCGGAAACCGAGTCACGACCTATGGAACCACGGGTTGCGTGGCGACGTGGCGGACCGGGGGCTCGGTTGGCTCGGTTCTGCGCGGGTAATTCGCGGCGGTGAGGCGCGGCATCTGGGTCTCGCGATCCATCAGTCCGTACACTGCGTCGCCGCGGAGATAGCCGCGGCTCTCGGTGTTGCTCGCCGTTTCGGACTGCCGCGACAGCGTTGTCCAGGACGAAGCTGAGGTGTGGTCGAGGCTGTCGAGCGTGGCGACGATAACCGGCTTCATCTTCTCGGCGGTTTTACGCGAGACGCGGCGTTCGTCCACAACAGGGGTGAACGGCGATGGCTTGTCGGCGACAGCGACGCTTTCTTCCTGTGCAGCACGGCCGGCGCCGAGCGATATCCGCGGTGAGAGGGTAAACCAAAGCACCAGCAGAATGTTCAGAGCGAGAAAAATAACGGCCGCCCAGAGAAGATCGGGGAATACCAGCTTGTCTGAACCCGGTTGATTGTTTTGTTCGAGTGTGTTTGTCATGGCCGTGCTCACGCCTTTGAAGTGAGCAAACACCGGGCCAAAGCAGATGCGCTTTATTGTGAGCGAGATAGGCGCGTCTTGGGCGGCTGCGGCGCGGAATCCGCGGGGAATATTTACTGTTTCAGGCAGAGCTGGTAGTCAGCGCCGGCGGAGGCGCTGCCATGTGGTTACTGTATGTCCCTCCGGGCCGTCACCCTCGAGCGTCAGCGTGTCGCTCGAAAAACGGAAACGGCGGCGCTGTCGCGTTCCGGCCTGACGCGGCTGCGAACTGCCTTCGATCGTATGCGTCACGATGGCCTCGCGCTCATCGATATCATATGTGCCAAAAAACGCGCCATATGCGCCTTCGTCAGCCATGATCTGAGCTGACATATAACCGTCTGCATCGTAGATGAGCCGGCCTGCGGCGTTCTTTCCATACGGATGTTGCACGGTGCGGCCGCCCGCGATGAGCTGGGACTGCGCGAGTCGCCAGCTGCCGACAAACCGGCGCCGGGATGACTGCGTTTGACTATGGCTCTGGAAAGCGAGGGTTGCGACAGCCTGGCGTCGAGTCACCAAGTCATCATAAGAAAGCCGCGCCCCCGAAGGAGCGCGGCCCAGGAGGTGCCTGCTCAAACAAGCAGGTGCTCGTCACCGAATAGTAGATCGCATTTCGGACACTGTGGTTCCGATCACGTCACCGGAGACCACCAGCTCGACGCGGCGGTTCCGCTGCCGGCCGGCGGCATTGTCGTTGGAAGCGACAGGCATCGTTTCGCCAAGCCCTCTGGAGGTGATGTTCACAGCCTGCACACCCTGGCTGACCAGATACTCACGCACCGAATTCGCGCGTTGCTCGGAAAGCCGCTGGTTGTACTCGTCGCTGCCGACGCTGTCGGTGTGGCCTTCGATTTCGAGTCGCAGCCCGGGATGGGCAAGCACGATGCCGCCGACACGCGCGAGCTTCTCGCGTGCCGCGGGACGCAGCGTGTACCTGGCGGTATCGAAGAGCACGTCAGACATGTTCACAATCAGGCCGCGGGCGGTGTCGCGGGTCTCGAGAATCATGTTGAGCTGCGTGAGGAGTTGTTTGCGAAGGTTCTCGCGCTCCTGCTCGGCGTTGAGCCGCAGGCGCTCGGCTTCGCTCGCGGCCTGGCGGGCGCGTTCGGCTTCGGCGCTGAGACGCTGCTGCTCCTGAAGGGCGGCGGCGCGAGCGGCTTCGGCTTCCTGCCTTTCGCGCTGGGCTCGGGCGCTTGCTTCTTCGAGGGCTACGCGTTCTTTCGCCAGGCGATCGGCCTCGGCTCTGGCGCGTTCAGCGGCCTCCTGCTGGGTCCTGGCCTGGGCTTCTGCCTGGGCGCGGCGCTCGGCTTCCATGCGCTGCTGAGCTTCCGCCTCGGCGCGGCGGCTGGCTTCGAGCCGCTGCTGCTCTTCAGCGAGCTGGCGCTGGCGAGCGGCCTCATCGGCGCGGCGCTTCGCCTCAGCTTCGCGTTCGGCCGCGGCGCGGCGTTCGGCTTCGAGGCGCTCGGCTTCGATGCGCTTGAGCGCGATCAGACGAGCGTCTTCGGCCTGCTGAACGGCTTCCCGCGCGAGCATCGCGGTCGGTTTCTTCTGCCTGCGGGCATGATAGCTTTCGGCCTGACGGAGCGACTGCTCGGCCTTGGCGAAGCTATCGCCGGCGTACTTGTCGGCGCCAGCCCAGCGCGCAATCTGGACGGCATTACGCGCCTCGCGGAGCTCCAGGGGGGCCGTAACATCGTGCGCGCGGACCTGCGCGCGATCGACATTGAGCGTGTACTGGCCGCGCTGCAGCAGTTCATAGCTGGCGTCGATCTCGTCGATCTTCCCGAGGGTGTCATGGCGGATGACGTTCTCCATGACCACGACATCGCTGGGCTGCGTGACGCCGAAGTACGGCTCGGCGGTGACG
>DASSSG010000290.1:0-3520 GCA_035708545.1 Bryobacteraceae bacterium
TTGGCGGCGAGCGCCCGCATGACTTTGTCGATCCGCGCCTGACTCAGGTGTACGAACGCCAGGCGAAGCGCGTTGTGCAGGTACGTCGTCCATTTCACCTCGTATGGCGAGCGTGGCCGAAACAGGTGGCCCACGCTGACCGACGGCACGACGAGCAGCTCATATCCGAGCAGCCAGAATCTGATCCCCAACTCGTTGTCAACCCCGCCGCGCGACAACAGGCCGGCGTCAAAGCCGCCGGTCGCATCGAAGACATCGCGGCGCATCGCCAGACAACAGCCGGGCAGGATGGGCGCCGGGTGCGGGCACTGGCCGCTGCGGGGCAACCAGCGCGCATGTAGATCCGGGCCCGTTAAGTAAAGACCGAAGCCCTTCGTGCCGGTTGTACTGACATCGAAGATCGCCGGAGCCACGGCGCCGACCCTCGATTGCGTCAGCGCGTCAAGCAGCGGCGGCAGCCAGCCATGAGGAAGGGTGATGTGCGCATCCGCGAACACCAGAACCTCACCGGTCGTTTGCCTCGCGCCCCAGTTGCGCGCTCTGGCAACTCCGAGGCCGCCCGCGCGCGCCATCCGCACACGGGTGCCCGCAGTTTTCAGAAACTCGGTCGAGCCGTCTTCGGAGCCGTCATCAACGACGAGAATCTCGGCGTCGGCCGGCAGGGTTGCCTGCAGGTTCTCGACTGTGGAGCGCAGATACTCGCCTTCGTTCAGTGCAATGACGACCACACTGGTACTGTGCGGTGCACCACGATCAGCTGCCATGCGGGTTCTGGGGGTAAGTCAGTATAGCCGCGGCGCATCAGGAGGGTCAAGGAAAATGAGATGCCCCAAAATCGCCAGGCTTCCACCGTTGGCCAGGTCTCAGACCGGCTTGCCCGGATCCTCGGGGAGCGGCGGGTCGGGTATCGGCGGCTGCGGATCCGGCGGCCCCGGGGATCGGAGGTGCGGCGAGCGATCGCACGCATTCATCCTGGCACGAATCGCATACACTCGCAGCAGGCGCCGTGAATGCGCTATCCTGTTAAGAAGTAAACTCTTGTGAGGGAAACTGGATTTGCATGGCTAATCACGTATCCGCGCTGAAGCGGGTTCGAATGACCGAGCGCAGAACCGCGGTGAACAGGCTGCGGAAGTCGAGGATGCGCACACAAATCAAGGCGATTCGCAAGCTCATCGCCGCGAAGGAGGCCAAAGCTGCCGAAGCCGCGCTGCCGCAGACCTTCTCCGCTGTTGACCGCGCCGCAAAGTGGGGCATCATCAAGAAGAACACCGCTGCCCGCTACAAGGCGCGTCTAACCGCTCGCGTACGCTCGCTGGCCGGGCAGGCCGCCGCCTGAAGCACCCTACGTAAGACTCAGCACGAACTGCTCCATCACCGTCCGGTCATCAGGACGCGTGTCTCGGAGAGCTTTGTCTGTTTCGTAGATCCGCTGCAGGCCTTCTCGCAGCTTGTCGACGGAGAACGCGGACACGGTCTGCTGAATCTGCTCGGCACGGCCCCGCCATACCTGCATGCCCTGCTTCGCGAAGTGTGCCTGGATCTGCGACGCATTCGCCAGGCCGGCTTCTTTTGCGGCAAGCGCCAGCCGGAACTGCCCGCCGAGAAAACTGAGCGCGAGCGGCAGATACTCGCCCTCGCGCGCCAGGATATCCAGCAGATCGAGCGATCGCGTGCGATCGCGGCGTCCCAGCGCGGCCACCAGCGCAAAGATCGTTGTGGCGCGCGCGTTCGGCACGAGCGTCCAGATGTCCTCCGCCGCGATTGCCCGCCCGGGACCCGCATACGTTGCCAGCTTTTCGATCTCCGTCGCAATTCGCGTCGCGTCGGCATCGAGCACGTCCACCAGCAGATCGAGCTCGGCATCGCCGATCCGCAGGCCCGTCTCGCGTGCCAGCGACTGCGCGATCCTGCGCGCCGCAATCGCATCCAGGCGCATAAACTCCACCTGCGCTCTCACACCCGAGAAGAACTTCTGGACTCGCTGCGTGCGCACCTTGTCATCGCCTTCGAAGTCATATCGGGAGGAGTCAAGCACAACGACGACCCCGGGCACGGGCTCGGCCAGATAGGCTTCGAGCGCCTCTGCCGCCGCGTTGTCGGATGCGTTCTCGCGCGGAACCGCCGCCTCAGCGGAAGCGGCCCAGATCACGCGTTCGGCCGCGAAGAGTGATAACGACCGTGCGTCGTCGAGTACTTCGATCAGGTCGACCTCGCTCAGGTCGTGGCGCGTGACGCCGTCGGCCCGTTGCTCGGCCGGCAGGGCTTTCGCGATCAGAGCGCGGCGGCAGCGGTCGCGAGTATATTGTTCCGGCCCGATGAACAGGTAAACCGGTTCGGGCGGACGGGAGCGAAGAGTGGCGAGAAACTGTTCGGGTGTCATTCAGAATGCTTCGAGAACGGCACTGACCACCGTGCGCGCGACATCGCGGCTGAGCCGTTCGAGCGCCGTCTCGCTTTCCTCGAAGTAGTTGAGCTGGCTTTGCTGGTTCTGCTGGTCGGCGTGTACTTCGTAGCGCTGCCGGAATTCCATATTCGGACGCGAGAACAGCACTTTACCGGTACCGCGTTCGACCAGCGTGAGCTGCAGGTTGACACCGAGCTGCACCCCCGCTGCACGCCCGCTCGCCTGGTCGAAGATGTTCGGGAACACGTAGAAGTTCATCACCGCGCCGTTCAGGATGGCGTCGGCTTCGCCGGGGTCGGCGACCACGCGGTAGCGCGTGCGGCTGATGAATTCGCGCGCGAGCGCGGCCGGAAGCCGCTCGGTGAGCTTATAGCGGGTGGTCAGGTTCGCGAATGCCGGCACGGCGATGGTTCGCATGTTCTGCGGCAACAGGTCGCCGTGTCCGCTCACGCGGTAGCCGCAGCCGGCTGATACCAGGCCGAGCGCGATGCCAAGCAGTGCCCTGCCGCTGCTCACGCCGCCACCTCGGCCAGCAGATCCACAGCCGCATCCGCGGCAACGCGGAGATTGTCGGACGCGGCCCACATCCAGACACTGCGCGGGTAGTTCCGATCGGCCTCGATCAAACCCACCGTGACGCCGCTCTGGCCCGCGAGACCGACGTTGGTAGGCGGCTCGAGGTCGGGCGTGCGCACGTCGATGCCGGCGGTTTCGAGCGCGTCGATAAGGCCTGCCGTGTCGACCGCGTTTTCGAAGGAAAACCAGAACGAAAAGCTGTGGCCGTGAAAAACGGGCGCCTGGATCAGACGCAGCGATGGCATCGGTGAAGCGCCACCGAGAAGCGTCGCGAGGTGGCGCTCGATGCGGTGCTCCACCTCCTCGAGCGGCTGCGGAGCCGCGCTGCCGTATCGCGCGAGCATGTTGAAGCTGAGCTGCGCATCGAAGACCGTCTTCTCGAGCGGTCGAAACGACAGCAGGTTTGCCGTCTGCTGCTGTAGTTCGTTGATGCCCGCCTGCCCGCGCTCGCTCGCCGGTTCGAACACATGAATCAGTGCGTGACGAACCGGTGCATGCCCGCGAACGGCGGCCACCACGCGAGCGATTACGATGGCC
>DASSSG010000291.1:0-6463 GCA_035708545.1 Bryobacteraceae bacterium
TGCACGTTCTCGATCTCGAGATTATCGGAATGGCCCTGAATCTCGACACCGCCTTTCACGGCGACAGCGCGCATGATGTCGCTGCGCCGGAGATTCGCGCGGAGGCCGCCACCGATGTTCTGAACACGGACGCCGGCGTTATCGCTTTCAACCTGCACGTTTCCGGCGATATCGGTGATATCGAAGTCACCACGGCGGCCGCGGGCTTCGATGGTGGCGCCCTTCGGAACGGCGATCTCGAGATCCGCGGTGACGCGGTGGTGGGGATCGGCGCGTTCCTGGTTGGTGCGAATGACGAAAGTGTCGCCCTGCTGGACGAGCTCGAGCTGAGTGACCCTTTCCGCGTGCTCGGCGTCACCGCGCTTGAGCGCCCGAATCGTCTTGCGGCCCGAGACCCTGATTTCACTCACATCTGCGCCGGCGATACGCGTGTTGCCGCGGAGGTTCTCGACATAGATGCGGGGCGTTTTGCCCGTGGCAATCTTCTTCTCGATGAGGTCGAAGTCATACGCTTCGCCGAACATCTCGATGCCATGCAGCCGCAGCCGCGCAGGAGTCCAGCCGACGTGGCGGTGGAATGCGAAAGCACCCGAGCCGAACAGGCAAACGAGGACGACGAGCGCCCATTCGCCGCCGGACAGACCGCGAACCGGCAGCGGCGCCCGGCGAATCGCCCAGAAAAGGATCTCGAGCAGCCGCAGGGCGCCCCAGGCAATCAGCAGAAACGGCCAGTAGGTGACGGCGATCTCCCAGACGGAGACGTCGGGGCGCAGGTTGTCGAGGAGAAACAGGGCGCCAATGCCAATCAGCAGGAGCGGTCCGACGATCGATGTTCTACGCATGGGCTGGACCTCCGGGCGGCGTCGGGGGCACGAACGGCGGCGCCGCGGACCGGCCGAGTACGTGCTCCAGCAGCTTCCACAGACCAATTACGATGATCAGCACCGGCCAGGTTCGCTCAAATGTGTACGGCCCGAAGTGGTCGATGGCAAACAGACTTCCAACGATGATGAGCAGCACGGGGCCGCGGGCGGCGCGAACCAGCATGAGGGCCGTGGTGGGCACGGGCGGAGGCGGCGTCCAGACAGGATTAGCGGCCATCGAGAGCCTCCCGGGCGCCGGGCTGCGAAGCCGGAGCGACGGTGCGAGCCGCGGCAATACGCGCGACGAGCAGGTAAACGCCGAGCGCGATGAGGAACAGCGGCCACCAGCGAAGGAGCTGATAGAAGCGAATGATGTCAAGCGAGTTCAGCAGAAACAGGACACCAACGAGGATGAGCACGACAGGACCGACGGGAAAGCCGCTGCTGCCGTAAATGGGAAAAATGCTGGAAAACTCGTCGAGCGGCTCGCCGCGGACACGCCTGCGTGCGGTGTGATACGCCTCAAACGCCATATAGAAGAACCAGAGTGGAATCAGGAAGCCGAAGAGGGGTTCGAGGCCGCCAGCCGCGCCGGCATTCATGATGCTGATGATCAGGCCAAGGATGACGACATGAACGATGCCCTTGGCGTACTGCCCGTTGTAGATAGCGCCCACGCCGGGAATGAGGCCGAGAACGAAGGCGAGGCCGGGAGAAGCGCTGAGATCGGAGGGCGCGGTATAAGGGCTCGCCTGGGGCGGCGCGTACGGCGAGTATGGCTGCTGCGGAGGGGCGGCTGCGGCTCCGGGCGTGGCACCGGCTGCATCTGCCGTGGCGGCCGAGGCCACGTGCTCCTCGCAGAAGATAGTGCCCTGCGCAGACCGTTCGCAGGCCTGGCAGAGCGGTTTCCCGCACGTGCGGCAGTAGGCGACGGCCGCGGTGTCGGGATGATTAGCACAGTTCATTTCTATTTCTTTTCCTTTCCGTTCGCCGGCGCCTGTGCCGGTTGTTGTGCCGGCTTACCGGCTGCCGGAGCAGTCTGGGTCTCGGCCTTGACCCGGTCATCGTCCTGTTCGCGCATTTCGCGCAGCCTGGTCTGAATGTCGTACACGACTTTCAAACCTTCGTAGTAGCGAATTACACGGTCCCAACCCTTGTGCAGCCGGTCTTCCGCGGCTGCCCAAACGGCGCTCGGGGAGAGGTCCGAAGCCCTGAGTTGCCGCGGCTCGATGCCGGCGAAGCGCCCGAGCAGCGAGAACGAGACAATCGTCATCGCCATCCCCATAGCGAACTTCGGCTGCAGCACCGGGCGGAACCATCCGGCGGCCAGGCTGAGCACGCCGGGGCGTTTCGCAGCGTGCGTGCGGCCGGTTGGAATCTCGAAGGAAATGCGGGTGAGCAACTCAGGCGGAGGCTCAACTTCGGCGGCGCGCTCGATGAAGGCAACCGCTCCGGCCACATCGAGGGCGAACTGACGGCAACCGGCGCATTGATCCCGATGAGCCTCCAGCGCCTGGCGCTCGGCGGGCGAGAGCGTGCCATCGAGGTAATCGCAGAGCTGGATTTCGAATTCGGCGCAGGTCATAGACGCACCGCTCCTGCGAACACGCACGTTTGGCGGCCGCGAGAGGCCACGGCAGGCGGTGGGCCTGACAGGATGTTGTTCGCGCCTCTCATACTTGTACCTTGTGACGCCGGAGGATGCGCGCCAACTCGGCGCGACCCCGGTTCAGCCTCGATTTGACCGTGCCCTCGGGCACACCCAACACCTGGGCGATTTCCCTGTACTCGAGCTCTTCAATATCGCGGAGGATCACGGTTTCTCGCAGATCCGGCGAAAGCTTCTGCAGGGCCGCCTGCAACACCTCACTTGCTTCACGGCCGGCGAGAATGCCTTCGGTGCGGCTCATCGCCACTTTCTCTTCGAGCACGGGCAGCTGATCTTCGATGGACTCCGTCGCGCGCTCGAGCCTGGTCCGCCGATAGTGATCGATCAGCAGGTTGCGTGTGAGCCGGTTGAGCCAGACGGTAAACGAGCCCTCGCCTGACTTAAAGCTTTTCAGGCTTCGGAAGACACGGAGGAAGACCTCCTGTGTGAGATCCTGGGCCTCCGACTCCCGGCCCGTGAAACGGCAGCAGAGCGCGTAGACACGGCGCGTGTAGGTTCGAACCAGCTCGTCCCAGGCGGCGTCCTGACCCGCGAGGCACTGCTCGACGAGCCGGGTTTCCGCGTCGGCTGAGTTCGTTCCTCTAGAGCTGCCAGGGAACATTCCGGCGGTCCACCGCGCGATCGTTTCGCCGGCCCCGGCCCCCGGGTTGATCGAGGTTGCGCATATGACGGCGGCTGCCATGATCACATCGGAGCGACACCGCGGACCGTCCGGCCCCGGCGGGCTGGCCTCCGTTCTGCTCCCAATTCATAGAACGTGTAAATATTCTATGAAGTTCGGAGGAATTGGGCAAAGGGCGCGCGGTCACACGAGCCGGCGGGCGCGGGTGACAAAACGAACCCATTCCCATTTCCGGACAGTGCGCGGGCGGGCGGCGAGGCCAGAGCCTCGGGTGCGCCGCAACCGCCGGGTCCGGCTTCCAGGATGTTGGTTTCTTTGGGTGTTTCGAGTGCCTCAGGTTCGTTTTGTAAAACCCGGTCGCGCGTTTCTGAGGGGGGAGTTGCGGCCGGGGGTTTGGGTCGGATTTGCCGGAGTTCAAGCAGACTCCTCAGAGTGCGGTCCCAGGCGCGGCGCAGGCCTGCCTCTTCGCGGTGGAGCAGCGCGATCGCGGGCCCGCAGGACAGAGACTGCCAGCCTCGGGAGGCGGCCTGCTGTGGAGCAAGCATACGATCCTCGTCGGGAAGGCGGCCGGCGGCCCGAGTGATCATATCGGCCTCGCGACGCCAGAGGCGGCGCTGGCGCCACGCGATAAAGGCCAGGTTGTCGATGAGGTCCAGCTCGACGGCGTCGGCGGGCTGGAAGCGGGCGTGGTATGCCGCAAAATGCGCGTCGAGCTCTTCGGCGGACTCGCCGGGTATGAGCAGCGCGAGCGAGGTGATGTGATGCTTGGCGGCATTTTGCGCCGAGCGCTGTCTGCCCGCATCCGTGACAGGACCGCGGGATTTGGCGCCGTTGCGGCGCGACGATTCTTTCTGTTTGTCTGAACGCATGAGGCGTCCTCCTATGGTCAAAAATAGCGGGGGTGGGCGAAAGAGGCCGAATCGCGCAGCCTGTAACCGCATGGCGGGACTGGAGAAATAAGTTTTCGGTTGGCGTGAACAAGAATTCCGCGCCGTGACAGGGCGCGCCGTGGCGGGGATGAAAAAGGGTGCGGTGCCGGGAGAATCGCAAGGGAGGAGGTTTGCCCCGGCAGCCGCGGAACGGCTGCGGAAAATAACGCCGATGCGGTGCTGCAGACCTGGGCAAAGCCGGCGATGACACGGCAACGCCAACCCGCGCGAGTGCGGGCGGGAACATCAGCAAGTACATGCGCCATCGACGTGATTGACACTCTCACGTTGATAACGCATCCAACACTGAGGTGAACGGGGAATGAAGGAAACGTTTCGGCGAATGGCGTGTTGGACAGCGGAGCGTTGCGGCATGCCGTCGACGTTCTTTCTTGCGGTCACGATCGTGATCGTGTGGGCCACGACCGGGCCCATGTTCCACTTCTCCGACAGCTGGCAGCTGGTCATCAATACCGGCACGACCATCGTCACGTTTCTGATGGTGTTTTTGATTCAGAACACGCAGAACCGCGATGCGAAAGCGATGCAGCTCAAGCTCGATGAACTGATCCGCGCGGTGTCGAAGGCGCGCGATGAGCTTGTGGATCTCGAGAATGAACCAGACGAGCACATCGAGCAGCTGAAGCACGAGTTCAGCGAGATTCGCCAGCGGCTGCACCCGAACGGCGAGGCCGAGCAGCGGGACAAGTAACATCAGCAGCGGGTCGCACAGTGGTGCGCCCGGTTTTCATGGCTTACGCCGACGTCCACAAGCGAACAGCAGGCGGCGTGAAGTGAGTTGTAAATACAACACTCCGCGCAGGGCGCGAACGAATTCAGGTCTGTTGACAGCAGGCTCAGTAAGCGACGGCGTGCGGCGGGAGTTCCCCTCGACAGACGATGGGGGTTGACATTGCTCGCGCGATGCCGCATACTTCCATCGGTAGACGATGGGAGCCCGCGAAGACTCGAGCGAGCTGTTGCCCGGCACTCTCGACATGCTGATCCTCAAGGCGCTGCAACGCGGACGCCAGCACGGGTACGGCATCGCGCAGCATCTGAAGCAGACCTCGGAGGACGTTCTGCAGGTTGGCGAAAGCTCGCTTTATCCCGCGCTGCAGCGCCTGCTGGCGAACGGCTGGGTGACGGCCGAATGGGGAGCGTCCGAGAACAACCGGCGTGCTCGATATTACACACTGACCGCTGCCGGCCGGAAGCAGCTCGAGCGGGAACAGCGCGAATTTGACCGCCTCATCTTTGCCATTCAGCGCGTCATGCGCACGGCGTGACGGAGGCCCATATGCGACTGCTGCGCCGATTGCTGTACCTGCTGCACAGCCGCCTGCACGAGCGCGAACTCGCGGAGGAACTCGAGACGCACCGCCGGTTTATAGAGGATGCTCACGCGGCGCGAGGCGACCCGGACGCTGCGCATGCAGCGCGGCGGCAGATGGGCAACGTGACGCTCATGCAGGAGGAGGCGCGCGCGGTATGGTTCGGCTGGGTTGATGGCTGTGCGCAGGACCTTCGATACGCGATCCGCACGCTGCGGAACCAGCGAGGCTTCGCTACGCTCGCGGTGTCCGCGCTGGCGCTCGGAAGCGGGCTGAACACGAGCCTGTTCACGGTGTTCAATGCCGTCGCGCTCCGCCCCTGGCCGGTCCGCGATCCCGATCGAATGGTCATCGCGTTGTCGGCTCCGGCGCAGCGGCCTGGGATCTACGGCGGATTCTCGTTCGCCGAATATCGCTACCTGCGCGACCACACGCGAACGTTTTCCGGTCTGGTGCTCGTGCGGAATGAGGGAGTCGCGCTCGAGCCGCAGGCGAATGGTTCGCGAGTATCCTGCGATTTCGTCACCGGCAATTACTTCCGGGTGCTCGGAATCGATATGGCCGCCGGTCGCGGGTTTACTCCCGAGGAAGACCGCGCGGGCGATCCTCAGGCGGTCGTGGTGATCAACCATGAGCTGTGGCAAAGCCGGTACGGCGCCGACCCGAACATCCTCGGCCGCCGCATCCTCGTCGATGAGGTGCCTTTCACCGTTGTCGGCGTAGCCAGCGAGGGATTCGCCGGAACATCGCAGGTCCGGCACGAGATATGGATACCCATCGCCGCTCTGCCGCTCGCCCGGCCGAAGGACGATTTCGCCCGGAATCTGCTCGTCAATCCAAACTATTGTTGTTCGGAGGTGTCCGGCCGGCTGGCTCCGGGTGTGACACGGAGACAAGCGGAAGCGGAGTTGAGGGTGCTCGCGACGCAGTTCCGAGCAGACATGAAGCAGGACGCGCGTAACGTGGTCCTGACCGGAACGGCGTTCCTGCAGCGGCCCAACAGCAAGCGCAAGACGGCGCTGCCGGTCATGCTGCTGCTGATGGCA
>DASSSG010000292.1:0-3225 GCA_035708545.1 Bryobacteraceae bacterium
AGGCGGTTAAATCGTCACTCGTGAAGGCATTGGAGGCCGCACCCGCGTCCTTCAGCACGGCCTCGTACCTGGCCGGCGGATACTGCTTCGTTCCGCGGAACATCATGTGTTCGAAAAAATGGGCGAAGCCGCTCTTGCCGGGCTCGATCTCATTACGGGAGCCGGTCTGAACCACAATGTAGATCGCGACGACGTTGGGGTAGTCGGTCGGAATGGTCAGGAGACGCAGACCGTTCGGCAGATCGTGCTGATCGTACGGCAGCGGAAAAATCTTCGAGGGCTTCTCGGCGGCGGCGAGTGCGGCCGCGGCGAAGCATAATGACAGCGCGGAAGTCAGTAAGCGCATAGCTACATTATGGTTGGACGCCTGACCGGCAAATCCGGTTCTGCTCAATCGGAATATCCCGGCGGCGACGGGAATGGTCCGCGGACTTCTTCCATGCGGATGCCCAATTCGAGCAGTAACTCCTCTTCCCAGGGCCGGCCGACGAGCTGGATCCCGACGGGCAGTCCGTCGGCCGTGACATCGAACGGAATCACGAGTCCAGGCACGCCGAGCAGGTTGAGCAGCGTCGCCGGCCGCATGGCTTCGACGAGCTCGACGTCACGGCCCTCCACGGGCCAGCGCCGCGTGCGGTGCCGGAACGCCGGGATGCAACACGCCGGCGCCAGCAGAACCGGGAATTCCTTCATTTGCTGCAGGAGCGTGCAGCGCATGCGGTCGCGCGCGCCGAGGTTCTCGACCACGGTGCGGCCGCTGATGTGCATATCGTGGGGAACGCGGTTCAGGAGCTCGGTGCCGGTCCAGTGTGCCTCGTGTTCACGGCCGGTGAGCAGTTCGCGTGTGAATTGGGCGGGCAACTCGGCGAAAAAGAACCACCAGAGATGCGGCGCGCGCTCCAGACCTTTCGGAATGAACGGCTCAATGGGCAGGCCGAGCGCTTCGATGGCGCGAGCGGCTTTGCGTACGGCTTCGGCGACGGCGGGCGTTACCGGCGCATCCGGCCACTGCTCGACGAGGCCGACTCGGATCCGGCCCACCCGCGGCTTGCGGGCCGCAACGGGAGCGGAGAACGGATCCTCGCAGTCGTAGCCGGCGAGGACTTCGAAGAGAATCCTGAGGTCTGCCGCCGTGCGCGCCATCGGACCGGCGACGCCCAGCAGACCACCGGGATGACTGATCTCGGGAAAATGGCCCGCCGCGGATACGCGGCCGGGCGTGGGCTTGAGGCCGGCAATCCCGCAGAAATGCGCCGGTACGCGGATGGAGCCGCCGCCGTCGCTGCCGATCCCGCCGGCTGAACAGAAGGCGGCGATCGCGGCCGACTCGCCGCCGCTCGAGCCGCCGGCCGTGAAATCGAGGTTCCAGGGATTGTTCGTCCGGCCGGTGATGTGGTTGTCGGTTTCGTAGTTGGCGAGGAACTCCGGGCAGTTGGTCTTGCCGAGGATGAGGGCGCCGGCACGGCGCACGCGCGAGACCGCCGTGGCGTCTTTCGATGCTCGATGCCAGAGGCGGAAGCGGCTGCCGCAGAGTGTCGGCAGGGCTTCCATGTCGAAGCTGTCCTTGACGGTGAGCGGGACGCCGTGGAGCGGGCCGGATGCCGGAGCAGATTCGATTGCTCGCGCGGCCGCTCGCGCCGCGGCTGCGAGCTGCACGACGAAGGCATTCAATGCCGGATTGTGCTTTTCAATCTGCCGGAGATGGGCTGCGACCAGCTCGACGGGGGAGAGGCTGCGCCGGCGAATCAATTCAGATTGCTTCGCGAGGGAGAGACGGTGCGGCATCAGGTTGAGTATCGCGCGGACGTCACAGCCCAGCAGAGCGCTCCGATACGAATCCGCTAAGGAGCCGGCCGGCGCACTGCCGGACAACTCAGAATTGAACCGCACAGGTGTAGCGGATGGGAATACGGATCTATCACGTTGTGACTTGCTTCAGATAGAATCATCGCCGTGCGCCTCCGCTCATTCTGGCGGTTTCCGAACACGCGCAGAATCATCGTCTACCTGCTTCTTGTCGCGTCAGCCGCTGTTGCCCTGCTGTACCTCGAGGTTCAGGGCGCTGCGCGGCAACGAGATTTGCTCGCGACATTGCACAGATCGAACGCGCTGCTCGCAGGCGCTCGCGTCGCGCAGGAGCTTGAAACAGCGATCCACACACGCGCCACCACGTGCTTTCATTCTCGGGAGCTCCTGAGTCTGATAGCGTATGCAGCTCTGAACCCGCCGGGAACGGCTGCTCGGCATTCGAGGCCAGGCATCTGCGATATCGCCGAGGATCTCTTCATATGGAAGGATGGTGTACTGTGGCCACTTTCATCGACTAATGAGCGAGGGCGAAATGTCGCTGCAAGACTACTCGGCGTCAACTTCCCACCGCGAACTCCGCTCTATCCTGGCGTTACTTACGCCATCGCGGTAGCAGGCGCCCCGCCTGTGCAAGTAATGTACGCGGCACCCCCTCCAACGGTCAGACACGGCTTGGTTGCAGTACTGTCGTTGAACATGGACGCAGTCAGAATCGAGCTTGGCGCCGCCCGCCATCGCATGGGAGTCCCCGTTTCCGTGAAGCTGCACACGAGAGAAGCACTCCCCGCTGGCGAGCTTTTCGTCAACTTCAGCGGTGTTCTCCCGTACTGGGTACTCGCTGTGTATCCTGCGTCGGCCGCGCCGGGTCATACGAGCGAGTTCCTGCTTCCGCTTTCCGGGGCCATCATCGTACTGCTTATCGCATCGGTTGCGCTCGCGATACGCGATGGTATCCGGCAGGGCCAAATGGCGGACGCCCGAGCGGCGCTGATCAGCGGTGTTTCGCATGATCTTAAGACGCCGATTACCGCCATTCGCCTTTACGCCGAAATGCTGCTCGATGACAGTGAACTCCCATCTGCACAACGCCATCAGTTTTACCGAGTGATTTTTCACGAGAGCGGACGTCTGGCTCGACTCGTTGGCCGCGTATTGGGGTACGCTCGCATGCAGTTCCGCAACTTCGAGTACAGGATGCATCGCGGGGACCTTGCGGAGACCCTGCGACAGACAGTCACCGCATATGAGCCTTTCGCCCGACATTTTGGGTTCACTCACTCGTGTCCAAATTAGCGACGCGTGAGAGGTGAAGCCTCTGGTAGTGTGGGTTCAGTTCCCGCAAAGAACGAATCCATTCGACCGAGGAGGCTCCACCTTGAAACGAGTATGCAGCATCTTCAGCCAGATTCTGCAGTT
>DASSSG010000293.1:0-5458 GCA_035708545.1 Bryobacteraceae bacterium
GCGATACGCCTTCGGCGCCGTCCTTCGAACGGACATGCACCAGGTACTCGCGGTCCTTTTTGAGGAGACGGATCGATTCGATGATGACCGGCGATTTCAGTCCCTCGGTATTCAGGACGGGAGCAGCGGCGGCGCGATCGAGATCTTCGGGCCGAGGGCGCGCAGGAGCGGCAGCAGCAGTACCCGCGGAGAGAGCTCCCGCGAGCAGCCGGCGGCGGTTGAAACGCATGGGTACGTCACCTCCGGGTCTTCGGCCTTCCGACGGTGGGCCAGCGCTCGTTAGGCGGCGGTTGAAACGCATGGGTACGTCACCTCCGGGGGATCGAGAACTAATCTACACCCGTCAGGTCAGGGTGCCGAAAGGCGCTGGGACTGGGGCAGGCGGATACGATATCAGGCGGCGACGGGGTGGCCGAGACCGGCCCTGATGTCTTCGGCAACCCGAAGCAGGCGCCCGCAGTATTCACAGGTCAGGAAGTGCGCCTGCAGGTGCGGCTGCTTGATGGCGTCAGGCATCTCGCCAAGAGCGTACGCGTCGAGCACGGGCTCGAGCGCACCGATCGAGCACTCAGACGGGGGAGGCGCGGCTACGGCTTTCAGAAGCATTGCCCGTGCCGTTGCGGTAGAGACACCTTGAGTCATGCCCTGTTGCACCCTTACCGAAATTCCTCCGAATCGTCGAACTCCCGGGAGGCGCAACCGCCGTAAACCGGGATGCCCGCGACCTGTCAACTTGATTACGCTAGGTAGATAATTCTAACCGGCATTGAGGGGCATTTCAACCCCAAGTGTGGGTGTTTCGGTGCAAAATCTACGGCGAACCCCTGAGAAAAGTCCTAGGCTAGGTCGCGGAGGCATAGTCGAGGTACTAGAACTGCGACTGAGGCGCAACCGGCATAAGCGCGCAAGCGGAAAATTCACCTTCCGTGGCGAACCGGGGGCTTGCGAATCTGACGAGCCAAGCGCCTTGCGGACGCGATGGCGGGGTGCCACCTGCGCGGCAATTCAGCCCGTCAATTCATCCCGTCAACGGGCGGCCGCGGCGAGCTTTGCCGTGCCCGATGCAGCCGCCCTCGGACACGGGAAGCCAGCCGATACTGCCGGCCCTGTACCGTTCGAAGCGGAACGAGGCTTCACGTCACGCCGAGCCGCCGGGTTGCCGGGCCGGTGCCGGGCAGAACCAGGCGCATGCGCAAAGCGGGCGAGCCATCTTCGTAATAGCGCGCGACGGTCCGCACGCGCTGAAATCCGGCGCTCTCATACAGGCGGACAGCGGGTTCATTGCCGCGGCGCACCATCAGGAAAACGCCGCGTACGGGGCGCCGGCGAAGTGTCTGCAGCCCGCGTGCGAGGAGCGCCGTCGCAATCCCGCGGCGGCGGCACGCGGGTAAGACGGCGATCGATACGAGCTCAGCCCAGCCTCGTGCGACAGAGAAGGCAATGTAGCCGACGGCTCGCGCATTGAGCGCGGCAATCAGGAAGAGTTCGGGGAATGCATCCGCGTACTGCGACAGCCATTCCGCCGGCCAGGCGCCGCTTCCGAAGGACGCCCGCTCGATGCGCATGACTCGGGGCAGATCGCCGGCCGTGAACCGGCGTATTCTGATGTTCATAACGCCGGTCCGGCGATACCACGCCTTAGGATCTGCAGAGAGTCCCGATGATTCACGACTGGAATTACATCGCACGGGAGCAGCTGAATCCGCTGATCGTTCGCCAGGCAGTGCATACCGATCGAATGACCGTTGCGCATCTGCACCTCACCAAAGGCGCAGTGGTGCCGCGTCACAGCCATGCCAACGAGCAGGTAACGGTCCTCGAACGCGGCCGCCTGCGTTTCGAATTCGACGACGGCGCCGAGATCGTCGAAGCCGGCCAGATGTTGCAGATCGCGGGCGGCCGGGCACACTCGGTGGAAGCTCTCGAAGACAGCCTGGCTCTCGATCTGTTCTCGCCTCGGCGCGAAGACTGGATTCGCGGTGACGACGCGTACCTGCGTCACAAGTAAGCGGCAAACCAGATCGTGACATTTCGCGGGCCCGCGGTTACGATCGAGTCTCCCCAGATGCACATTGTGTGCGCAGGTATGCCGCGGCTTTCGACGCGCCGCTCGCCACCGGGAGCAAACACAAACCAGCGGGACCGCCGCCCGTTGTTCTCCGCCACAACAATCTCATCGCGGCGGAGCAACAGACCGTGCGGATATGCCAGGCCGTCAGCGAGGACGATCGCCGGCCACTGCTCCCGCGGGTCTCCGGGTTTGCGAAACCGGACGGCGCGGCCGGGCTTCATCTCGCCCTGGCTCACCACAAGCATGCCATTCCATGCCAGCCGAAACAGCGCTGAATCCGGCTGCTCGCTGATGGTATTTATCGCGAAAAGCCGCCATGGCAGTTCGAACCTTTCCGGGCTTCGTATCCAGTAATTGCCACAGAGAATATCGAGGCGCCCGTCCGCGTCGACGTCGGCAAGAGCCAGCCCGCCCTGCCGCGAGGGCGTGTAAATCGAATAAATATCCCGTACTCCGCCCGGCTGGTAAAACCGCACCTGTGAGTAGCGATGGATCATCAGGAATCCGCGCCTGCCAAACAGCTCCGCGGCGAGGCAGTCGTGCATTTCGATCTCGCGGTCGATCACGTGCCGGGTCCAGTGCGGGGCCTCGAACCACAGCAGGCGGCCCACCGGCGCACCGTCCTGCAGGATGACATCGATCCTGCCGTCGCCGTTGAAATCGAGCAGACACCCGCCGTCTGCGAAGCGGCCGCGCGCCAGCACCGCCGCGCGTAATGCGGGCAGAACCCAGCGTCTCAGGCCATCACCCCACGTGTAGAGAGCGTCGCCCTCGAGCGCCGCGCCGCGGATCGTATACGGCACGTGAATCGTCGTGTGCGGCTGCGCGGCGCAGCTCGCGACGACGGCAATAACTACGGCAATGAGGACCGGGAGCCGGCGCATCAGTGATATCCTACCGACGTGCGTGAGCTGGGCGACTTGTTGGCTCGTCATGATGAGTCGATCCCGCTGGACGTCGCCGCACTCCAGCTTGCCACGATCGAATATCCGAACGTCACCGCAGAGCCCTTTCGTGCGCTGCTCGATTCGTACGCGCGCGAGCTCGGCGAGCGCGTGCCCCCGTCCACCGACGGTGAAGAGTTCGTCGGCACGTTTAACGAGTTTCTTTTTGACGAGCTCGGCTTCGAAGGCAACGAAGACGACTATTACGATCCGGCCAACAGCTGCCTCAACGAAGTTCTCACCCGGCGGAAGGGGATTCCCATAACACTGTCGGTAGTCTGCATGGAGATCGGCCGCCGCCTCGAACGGCCGCTCTTCGGCATAGGACTGCCCGGCCATTTCATCGTGAAGTACGACGACGGTATCTTTTCCACGTATATCGACGCGTTCAGCAGCGGCCAGTTATTGCTGGACCCCGAATGTTACGATCTGGCGCGCCGTGCCACCGGGCTGCAGCTCGAAAGCGATCCGGCACTGCTCGTCCCCGTCGGCACGCGCCAGATCATTCTGCGCATGCTGAACAATCTGCGCTCGGCCTATTATCTGCGTCAGGAGCCGCAGAAGGCGCTCAAGGTGCTCGACCTGCTCATTCAGGCCGATCCTCTCTCTGCCGAAGAGTACAAGCAACGCGGCATTTTCCGCGCACGGCTGCATCTCTACCAGTCGGCGCGGGCCGATTTGGAAACTTATCTGAAGCTCGCGCCTGACGCGCCCGACCGCGAAGAAGTCGCCAAACAACTGCATAGTCTGCAGAGCTGGCTGCGGAATCTGCAGTAGTTCCCGACGAGTACAGGCATCCTGGCGGCCGCGCAGCCGTACGACGGCAACGAGAGTACCTTAGCCGAAGTTCGTCAGTGCACCGCTTGCTGACGCGCGCGGCTCAGTAACTCCTGCAAAATCAGCACCCCATTCGGAGCCGCGAGCCGTGAGGGAGCGGTTATGACGAACTTCGGTTAGTCTGCTGTCTCTGAAGTGTGTTGACCGCGTGCTGACGCGCGCGGCTCGGAAACCAGGCCACGACCGTGCTGGAATGATGAAGATACCTGCGAGACGGCAGATCAGCGGCTCGCACAGATCGCCTGAACCGCGACGTCTCCGAAGCTGCCGGCCGGTTCCTTCGTGAATGGCTCATTGCTGAGCTTCCTCTGGGATGCGATCTGATTCATGGCCTCGTCTATGTACATGATTGTTTCGTCGGCGGCGGCCGTTCTGTTCGTGCAATTGACGCGCACTCTGGCGCGCGAGCTCTTCACGATCCCGTTCGCGGTCTTCATGGGATCCTTGTACTCGATGCGGATCCATGCCGAGCGGTTCTCGCCTCTGCCTTTCACGTCCCGGATGTACACGCGATTTCCCTGCGAGGTTACGCCGGCTTGCTTCCATTCGGCTGCGAACAGGGATATTGCGAGCACACCAGCGGCAATGATCATCCGAAAAACAGACACGACCACCTCCACGCTTTAGATGCGGCAGTTGCCCGGCTGATCACGTTTTCTCCGGCCGGTTCAGGCGCTGGTCGCGGAACCGGCGCAGACGCTCCCGCACCGCCGGGGCAATCACAGCGGCCGTGAATCCGACGATCGCGCCACCGACAACCAGTCCGAGCAGTCCCGCCCCCATGGACCATGCGACTCCTTTGGGTACGAGCTTCGGTTCAGGCCTAGGCTGCGCTTCCTCGCGCCTTACGGGAGCGGTTCCCGAGGCGCCGCCACCTTCAGCATCCATTGCGAGCATGGTACCGAATCACGGCGGCGTTTCGCAGTTCGCAGCTCTGGTCATTGGGCATGGAGGTGGTGGTGCGCCGGAAGCGCGCACAGCGTTTCATAGTAGTTCTCGTAACGGGGGATGATCAGCGACGTCGCGAAACGCTGCTCGGCGGTGCGCCGGGCACCTGCGGAGATCGCGTTATAAAGCGGCTCATTGGTGAGTAATTCCACGACTCGCGCGGCCTGGGCCGTCGTGTCGCCGACGGCTTCGATGAAGCCGTCGGAGCCGTTGGTGATCAGCTCGGGTACGCCGCCGGCGTTAGTGGCAATCGGAGGTACGCCGCAGGCCATGGCTTCGAGCGCAGCGAGGCCGAACGCTTCCAGCTCGCTCGGCAGCAGGAGCACGTCGGCGTTCGGTATCAGGCGTTCCACGTGGTCCTGCTTGCCAAGAAACGTCACATGGTGATCCTCGCCCAGGTCGCGGGCGAGCGTTTCGGCGGGACCGCGCTCAGGGCCGTCGCCAGCCATCAGCAGGTGGGCCGGAAGCTGTTCGCGGACTTTGTGCAGAATCTGGACGCAGTCGAGCACCCGCTTTACCGGACGGAAGTTCGAGATGTGAAGGAGAATCTTCTCGCGATTACGCTTGTTTGGATTAGGGCGGTACGTATCTGTGTTGACGAAGTTGTGGATGACCCGGATCTCGCTGGTCACGCCAAAGAATTCGCGCGTGCGGCGCT
>DASSSG010000294.1:0-3885 GCA_035708545.1 Bryobacteraceae bacterium
CTCCCGCACCCTCGAAGACCTCAAGCGCCGCGGCTTCTGGATCTATGGCCTCGACGAGCGCGGCGCCGAGCTGCATACCGGCATCGATTACGCGACCCCCACCGTCTTCGTCTTCGGCGGCGAAGGCCGCGGCATCCACGAGCTCGTGAAAAAGCACTGCGACATGCTCGTCCGTATCCCCATGGCCGGCCGTATCGCTTCCCTGAACGTCTCCGTCGCCGCCGGTGTCGTTCTGTTCGAATACCGCCGCCGCCACCCGCCAACTGCACGCTGACGGCTCCCCCGATCGGCGCATATCCCCCGCCCGCCTCGCTTCGAATACCGCGAACGTGCAGCCGTCGAGCACCCCGCGCCCGCCGGAAGGGTGACGCGAATTCGGCGGCTCGCCGGTGGGCAGTTCGCGTCGCTCAACGAACCACGCTACAGCTTCCCGTCCTCGACACATCTCGCGGGCTGCACGCGCTGGTTCGAGTTACAATCATGAACCATGGGGGCGTGGATCGCCGGCGCGGACGTCCTCGGCGATGCGTCGTAAGAGCGCCTCGCACATCCGCGATCCGAGCCTGTCGGCCCACCTCGCCTGCTCGAGGCAGCTCTGAGCGATTTGCTCGCGATCCATCTTCTCAGGATAAAAAGGCGCGAAGTCAGTATAATTACCCGCGAGCCGTCCGTGACGGCAGGACCGCAACAGCTTTCCAGGCTCGGCGTGCAGCGCACCGCACCCTGCGATATACATCGACGAGCTGTCATTTGTATGGACCACGGCTCATACGCGGGACCGGAAGTCCTGCTGCTTTACGCGCCGGAGTTGACGGACGCTGGGCGACTCGACTAATCCGGGCCGAACGTCGTAGGTCCCGCTCGGGAATCGCGGCACTTCTCACCATGGGCGTTTATAACCGGCCAATGTTCTGAGTGGCGAAGTCGCGGCGGATAGCGGAAAGCAGTATTCTTTTTCGTTTGAATGCTGTTTGCCGGGAGGGTGAAGGCCCGGCCAGCAGATCGAAACTTAGCAGGCGACGGTCAGCGGCGGGCCTTCACGCCAGCCGTGATTCTTTTTATCGCACTGCCAGACACCAAAGACAACAACATTGAGCCGGGGTAGTGCCGCTGCATCTGTTGCCGCGGCTGTGCCCGGTATGCCAGGACGACACGATCACTGGCCACGGCCGGCGACTCCGCCAGGCCCACGACGACCGACACGATCGCATCTGGGTGCGACGCGGGATTTGCCGGCCGTGCAGGAGAACCTTCACCGTCCTGCCCGACTGGTTGGCGCCTTCAGGGCATTTCAGCGTGTCTTGCCGGCAGCAGGCCTGCGAGCGGATCGTCGCCGGTGATACTGCTGAGCAAGCAGCGCCGCACGACTAACAATCATGCACGCTGCCCGTATCGGATTATCGAGCAGGCGACCGGCCGTGAGATCGAATGGATCAACCAGTACCTGGATTACGAGACCCTTCGCCGTCTGGCTGACACCACTCTGCGAAGTTATGCGCACGAGCTGTTGCACTTTCTGCGGTGGTGGGAGAGTGTTCACCACACTGATGCGGTTTCCAAAGACGATCTCACCGAAACTACGCTGCTCGACTATGTTCGATTCCAGTCCAGCCAGGAACGCGAGTTGACCGGCGCCACGATCAATCAGCGTGTGGCCATCGTCGATCGTGCTCTGCGTATCATCTTCCCCGGTGCTCCCGGTCAGATCGCTCCTGCTCTCCAGTCGACGTACTGGCAGCGAGCGCCTATGGGGATCGGCAAGCCGCGGCCTGCCTTGAGCCGATTGCGCGTCAAAACTGCCAAACGAACCATCGTGCCTTTGTCCGTGGACGAGGTGGCGCGATTCTGGTCCAGCTTTCGGAACTCTCGGGACCTGCCATCGTGGGACTGATGCTCCTCCAGGGGCTTCGGTCGCAAGAGGTCCTCGATCTGCCGCGGGACGACTTGCTGTTATCGGAATCGCAGATCCGGGTGCGCGGCAAAGGCAACAAGACCCGATTCCTGCCGCTGGCCCCGGAGGCAACGGAGCTGCTTGACCACTATCTGCGGCTCGAACGGCCGCAGACTTCCACGGACGCCCTGTTTGTTTCGCTGAAAGGCCCCGCTCGGGGCGCCCGGATGACTCCGGCCGGATTGCGCTCTTTGTTTCGATACCATCGCCGCACTACCGGCGTGAAGAAGGCCAACCCACACCGGTTTCGGCACACATTTGCTTCGGATATGGTTCGCGCAGGTGTTAGCCTACCGGCCCTGATGCAGTTGATGGGCCACGCGCGGATTGAAACGACGATGGTCTATGTCGAAGTCACTCCTCTTGAGGTCTATCAGCAGTATGCGAAAGCTGTGGCGCAGCACATTAGACCCGCGCCAGGCACGCCATCGTGAAACCCTGCCGCTACGCTCCGCTGGAACATCCGTTGGTGCAGCGGTGCAGCAGTTCCAGAGAGCGATTGACTCCCTCACGGCAGCCCTCGCTCCGGCCTCTGCCCGTCAGTATCGTGCCGTCGCCCGCTCCTTTTTGATCTATCTTGGTGAGCAGCATCCCGCCACTGCTTCGCTGAATCAACTGCGCCGCGATCCCCACGTTCTCGGCTGGTTTGTCGATCTACGCTTCAGAACTTGGTGCCCGCAGTCTACATCGCTCGCCTGCTGCTTATGCGCTGCATGCTGGAAGAGCTTGCCTGGAGCGCGCAAGTCCCCGACCTGGCGCATCTGATCCGTCGCGAGGACATTCCGCGTGCTCCGCAACGGCTGCCACGGGCCCTGACACCTCAGCAGGATCAGTTAATTCAGCAGGAGCTGCTCCGCCGCAATGATCTGCCCTCCAATGTCCTGCTGCTGATGCGGCATACCGGAATGCGCATCGGGAATGTGTCGATCTTGCCTACGATTGCCTCCACAATGCCGGCCCGGATCGGTGGGCCATTCACGTTCCTCTCGGCAAGCTGAAGACCGAGCGAATGGTCCCGGTGGACTCGTTTGTCTGTCAACTCATTCATCGTTTGCGCTTCTTCCGTTCTTTCGACCCACTCCCGTTTGACGGCAGGCTGCTGGCCCGCCCTCGCAACAAGCAAACACTTGTCAAGCAGCTGCGTTCTTATCTTCCCGACGTTGTCGCTGCGGCCGGCATCCGCACCCGCATCGTTCCGCACCGGCTCCGGCACACATATGCCAGTGAGATGGTGCGCGCTGGAGTAGCCTTGCCTGCGCTCATGAAGTTACTCGGGCACGTCAATCCCGAGATGACGATGCGCTACGTCGATGTTGTTGGAACCGATTTGCAGCGGGAGTTTCATCTGGCCCGATCGCAACCTCGGCACCGCGCGCCGCAACCCAAAGCCGGGAGCGTTTCGCTGCGCGGCGGCCTGAACGGCGTCATCGATTCGCTGCTGTTCGCCCAACATGCCATCGAGATGTTCCGTCGTTCGCTGCCGAGCGGCGCTTCGAAGCACCGTCTCGACCAGCTGGCCAATCGGCTCACCAAAATCCTGGCGGAAACCCGCAAGCTCAACCCGGACGAATAGTGGGCAGAGATTGGCCGTATAAGGCGACAAACCGTCAAAGTGGAACGCTTCCAGATCAGCGACATAGGGATCTCTCGTGGGCAGTGGCGCTGGACTACTGAAACGCCGGGGTTCGAAGGTGGTGGCCGGTTCAAGTTCGGCGCCAGAAGCTCCGCGTCGCCCAGCCAGTCACCTTCGCCTCGTGCCCAAATCTTCGATCTTTCAGGACGGACCGGGCTAGCTAGGACAGCGGCCGCTGGCACAGATCACTCCCCTGGACATCCAGACTCTTTATCGGGAACTGCAAAGTAAAGAACTTTCGGCCAGGACTGTGAGATACACGCACGCGGTGTTGCGATCTGCGCTGGCTCAGGCTGTAAAG
>DASSSG010000295.1:0-10281 GCA_035708545.1 Bryobacteraceae bacterium
CTGTTCTCCCTAACGGCTGCCGCAGACGTCGAGGTCCCCAGCATCGCGGTATAAATCGCACCCTCTCTTCGCAGCCGCACTGTCTCCAGATCGCCTGCCGCCGCGCTCGTCACCTGCACGAGTGCGACATCTCCCGTCAGATTCGCGTCGTGCAGAATGATGCGAATCGTGTCGCCGAGGTAGTATCTGTCCTCCGAGAATGCCAGCGTACCGGTGTTGCTCGGAGCCGCGAAAGAGGCTGTCACGTTGGTGCTCTCGGGGCTGCGCGAGAAGGCGGTTACGCCAAGCCCGCGTTTCGCGAACGCCACCCAGATTTGCGTCTGGCTCTCACCTTTGAAGTCGACACGGTCGGCGAGCAGAATCGCGTCTCTTGCGTCCACCATCGTCGGTGAGGGCACGGAAAGCTTCATGCCGTCGATAACCAGCAGCCGCAGCCGCCGGCGGCCCTCGCGCTCGCCGAACTGGCGGATCAGGTTGGCCCGCATCTCCCACAATGCTTCGGTCCAGATCGTCGCTTCCCAATGCACCTCCGGAAACTGCGAAACCCGGCCCATGTCCGCGAACGTGACCGGATTGACGTTGATGTCCGTCGAATACGGCCGCGGGCGAATGCCCACATTGAACCGCTGGAACAGGTAATCGCCTGTCGGATACACGCCGTCCGGCGGAGCGCCTTCAGGCACGGTGAATTCGAGGGCGAAGAAGTCGCTCCAGGCTTCGCCCATGGCGCCTCCCTGGAACCCATCGAGGTCGTGCACGAGCCTGAGACTTACCCCGTGCGTGTACTCGTGCACGATCACTTCCGCGTCGTAAGAGCCGTCAGAAAACACGCCGTTTGCGCCCGCGCCGATATACATCGCGATCATCGCCGGGGAGCCGTCCTCGAGGCCGCGTGCGGAATAGAACGCGTTATTCAGACCTGCCCGGACCGTCTGTTGGACGCCGAACTGCGCATACGCGTACACCGGGTCTCCTTCGATTCCCCCGCGCCCGAAGTTCTGTTTCTGGTAATTGCCGGCTGCTTCGTTGAAGCCGATATGCCAGAACATATCGTGCGCGCGGTTCATCCAGTAGAAAAGGTTCACCGCCGCCGCTTCGGGGAAGTTCGTGGGGTTGGGAGCGCCCGGCCCCAGCTGGACCGGGAACTGGAAATCGCGCGTCTCCGATTGCGCAGTAATCGGCTGCACCAGGAACCTCACGCCCAGCGGATTCCTGCCCGCGACCACGTTGTTTCCCGCAGTCTCCGTACCCTCCACCCAGCCGGCGGGAGAAGCCTGTGGATCTCCCACGAAGGAGACGAGCACCCGATCCGCGTACGGCGGCGGCTCGGTCATCGCGACTCCCGGGCGGGGATTCGGCTGCGGATTCGGTAGGAAAACGAGTCCGCGGGGCGGGGCCGGCTCCTGATAAAACGTGAGCGGCCGCGCTTCGAGCAGGGTCTGGGTTTCGCTGTCGATGATCACCGCCGCGCGCCCGCCCGCCGCCTGCTCGAGAGAGAACTCCCACGCGCGCTGCAGACGCCCATCCAGCGGGTACCAGATGGCACGCCCCTCAATGTCCCCGCGGCCGTCGGACCGCGAGAAGCGCCGCATCCGGCTGCCTCCCTGAACCTCGATCGGCGTGTAGTCGCCCGCGCCGGCGTCAGCCCAGTGCATAGCAGCTCGAATGGACGCCGACAAGCTCTCGGCGGCGGGGCCGTGCGTACCGTTTGGAGGCGCCGGGTACATGCGGCCACCGGCATTGATAATGCTGCCATCGGCCGCCACGTTGACCACGAAATGCGAGTGCGCGACGTCCACTCCGCCGTAGCGTTGCCTGTATACGAGGTGCGTCACGCCATTGTGCTCGGTCTTGTACTCCCTGACGAGATACACGCTCGGCAAATCCGCGTCGCCAACACCATAGAGTGACGCCGTTTCGCCGATGAATTTCGCGGCAATTACCCGCGGAGCCTGGCTGCTCGGCGCTGTCAGCGCGCCCGAGTTGCGGATGAAGTGTTTGCCTGCGGGCGCAGCCCCCAAATCGGGGATGCAGCACAGCAGCAGTGCGGCGAGAACACGCAGCTTCATCACCAGTCCTCCTGATATTCGAGTTGCGGAAACGTACAGTTTACTGGACTGCGCCGTCCGTCACAAAGTCAAACCGCCGTCGACCGTGAGCACCTGGCCCGTTACGTAGCTGTCCGGCTCGAGAAAGAACCTGACTGCACGCGCCACGTCTTCGGCCCGTCCCCAGCGCGGGATCACGCCCTCGCTGAGGAAACGATCGTACTTGCCGCTGGCGATACTCGCCCGTGCCATGCCTGCATCGTTCACACCTGGGCAGACAACGTTGACCCGAATATTGGCCGGACCGCGCATCTCCTTCGCCAGAATGCGTCCCGCGTGCAGCAGCGCGGCCTTCGGCGCGGCATACGCCGTCGAGCCTGCAAACACCGCCGTCGCCTGCATGGTCGCAATGAGCACGATCGCGCCTGGGGTATTTGCCGCCTTCATTCTTTCCGCTGCCTCGCGTGCGAGCCGGATCGGTCCGACGAAGTTCGAAGCAAGCGACTGCTCCAGCAGTTCTTCGGATCGTGCCGCTTCACCGGCGAAGACGACGAGTCCGTACAGCGCGGGTGCCGTGTCAAGCAGGCGCCGGCGGTCATCCGCATCCGACAAATCCGCCTTCACGGCGCTGTCAATCGCGCGCGAGCGGTAGCTGACGATGACACGAGCCCCTTCGGCGGCAAGCATCTCGGCCGCGGCGCGCCCCAACCCTCCGGCCCCGCCGGCGAGCACGATTTCACGCCCTCTCAGGCTTTGCCACATATCCGCACGCAAGCAATGCCAGAAACAGCATCAGCACCTCACTGTCACCGAGATTGAACTCGAATATACCGGCCACGAGCACTGCGATGACAGCCGCAATGCACCCGTGGAGCACAGCCGCGCTTTCCGCGGTGGAGCGCCGCGCGGCTCGCAGCCAGTCCCAAAGCGCTTTGCCGACCATCCAAAGGAACACGAGCAGCACCGGCACGCCCCGTTCGGCTGCGTACTGCAGGTAGACGTTATGCAGGTGTCCGTACCAGCCCTCTGGCAGCGGCGGACCCACAACGGGAATGAAACGGCGGAACTCGCGACCGGGCATCTCCGGGCCCAGCCCGAACCAGGGATGAGCGCGGATCATTGCGATACCGGTGCGCCACGTCACGATACGGTGATAGTTCGAATCCTGCTCGCCGTGTGGCCGGTAGATCGACCGCACGCGTTGGCGCAGCGGCTCCGGCGCAATCAGCCACGCGATAACGGCCAACAACGGGACAAGCAGTAGCAGCTTTGGTCGCCACCGCCCGATGAGGTAGATGCCGCCGGCACCCGCGGCGAGCCACATCCCCCGCGTGAAAGAGATCAGCAAGGCGGCGAGCATCACGGACACGGCCGTCCACCACAGCCAACGCCGCGGCGGGGCCTTCCACAACAGCACCGCCGTCACCAGCGTTGCGACGATGCTGATTTGCCCGCCAAAGGTCATCCAGTGGCTCATGAACCCGCTCGTCCGATCGCCGATGTAGTAGGTGTAGAACTGCCGCCCGAGTTCGTGTGCCGCCCGCCATCTCTGCCAGAACTCCACGAACGACCACAAGGCGGAAAGCGTTGCCGCAGACCCGCAAAGCAGAAACGTCCGTGCCACGTCGCCTGCGCTCCGCAGGGCCGTCGCGGCAACGATCACGATGAGGAAGACGTACAGCTTGCGGACCTGCGGGAGCCCAGCGCCAGGATCTGCGGAGAGCATCAATGAGACCAGGGTCCCGGCCAGGAAGATGCTCAGGGGCAGCCAGATCGGCGGCACGCGCAGCTTCGCGCGATACGCTGCAATGCAGGCGATCAACGCGGCGCCGAGCAGGATCTGCGACGCCGCGATCGAGACCAGCGTGGCCGCAATGGCAGCCTGTGCGAGGACGCGTGCCGCCCGTTTTAGCCTGTCGTCACCCAACCCACCACTATGTCAGAATGGCGCGCATGGAGCTCTACATCCTGCGTCACGGCATTGCCGAAGACGGTCAGCCCGGCGGCCGCGATGCCAATCGTGCGCTCACGCCCGAAGGCAAACGCCGGCTGCGCGATGTGCTCAGACTCGCCGCCACAGCCGGAGTTTCGCCGAAATGCATTCTCACCAGCCCCTATGTCCGCGCCGTGCAGACGGCCCAGATCGCCGCCGAAGTTCTGGGCCATCGCAGCGAACTGTTGCGGACCGAGGCCCTGGCTCCCGATTCGGACCCGCGCACCGTCTGGGAAGAGATTCGCGCTCACCGCAGCGCCGGAGCGCTGCTGATGGCCGGCCACGAGCCGCTGCTCAGCCGTATGATCGCCCATCTGCTCGGCTCGCCTTCACTGTTCGTCGACATGAAAAAAGGGGCTCTCGTCCGCGTCGACGTGGATCAGTTCGGTCCCGAGCCTCACGGCGTGCTCAAGTGGATGCTGGTCCCGAAGCTGGCCTCGTCGTGAGCTCGCGCGCGAGAGCCAGCGCTTCGCCGCGGTCGCGCACTCTGCCTTCAAGCTGTGCATCCTCGATGGCACGCAGCAGGCGCCCCAGTTCCGGCCCCGGCTCGATCCCAAGGCCGATCAGATCGTCCCCGCTGACGAGCCGCGCCGGCCGTATCTGCTCTTCACCGAATTCTTCGCGCCTGGTTCGCACGTATTCGTAGTTGTCGAGCAGTCCGTGGCTGGACATGCAGTCGAGCCGGTGCAGTTCCAGGTGCTCGCCGAAACGATCCAGCCGCATGAATCGCTTCAGAGTGCTCTCCTTCATTCGCGGCGCATCCTTGAAGCGCATGTGATTTTCGATCAGGGCTTCGACCTGCCGTGCCTCGTCGTGCGAGAACCGCAGGCGATTCAGAATATCGCGCGCGATGCGGACGCCTTCCTCCACGTGACCGTCGAAGCGTATGCGGTCGGGGCCTGCTTCGAACGTCGGCGGTTTGCCGACATCGTGCAGAAGCACGCCCAGCGCGAGCGTCGGGCTGACTCCGGCCGGCAGCGCCTCGAGCATGAGCAGCGTGTGGACCCACACGTCCCCTTCCGGATGAAACTCGGCCGGCTGTTCCACACCTTTCATGGCCGTAACCTCCGGCAGGATCTCCTGCAGGAGGCCCGTGCGGTCGAGCAGCTCAAATCCGCGCCGCGCATTGCCTTCGGTCAGAATACGGACGAGCTCGTCGCGCACACGTTCGGCCGCCACGTCCCGGATGAGCGGATGCAGGCGCACGATCGCTGCCTCCGTCTCGCTCTCGATATCGAATCCGAGCCGGGCGGCGAGCCTCACGGCGCGGAGCAGCCGCAGATGATCTTCGCGGAACCGCTTCTCGGGCTCGCCGATCGCGCGCACTCTCTCGAGCCGCAGATCTTCTCGCCCGCCGACATAATCGACTACGTCGTTCGCTTCCGGATCGAGCAGGAGTCCGTTGATCGTGAAATCGCGGCGCACCACGTCCTGCCGAGCGTCACACTCGAAGGTCACGCCGGACGGCCGCCTGCCGTCGACATACTCATGATCGGTGCGGTACGTGGCGACTTCAACCTTCACGTCATCGTCTGTCACGAGCACCACGCCGAAATGCGCGCCCACCCGCTGCGCCTGAGGCCACAGCTCGAGCACCTGCTCGGGCAGCGCGCTCGTTGCGACATCGTAATCCTTCGGCGCAAACCCCAGCAGCAGATCGCGCACACACCCGCCGACGAGGTAGGCACTGTGTCCGTGCTTTCTGAGAGTGATGGCAATGCTGCGGGCGAGTTGTTCACTGCTCACGACTCGCCCCGGCGCTCAGGCTCTCTTTGCCCGGGTTTTCTTCTTCGCGGGAGACGCCGCTTGTGGCGGTTCCTCCGCGGCGGTTTCAGCCGTGATTGCAGGCGGCGTATGCGGCACGGCCTCTGCTTCGGCGGCAACGGCTGGATCTACCGAACTCAGAACGGCGTTGAAGAGCTCGGCCTTTTTCTGATCCTTCTTCGACGGGGGCGCCTGTTCGCGCAGGTAATCGTGATCGTGATAGCAGGATCGGCAACGCACCTTCGCTACAGCGCCCTTCATCAGGGACACTATCGAGTGGTTAGTCAACCGCCGGCACTTTACACAGTAATCATCGATGACATCGCCAAGGCGCGGCTCGCTCATGAATGGACCCACGGCTGTTGCGCAGTATACCATCGATTCGGATCTTCATGCCGCGCAAGGGGTTCCTGATCGCGACGGCCATCGCCACCGCCGTTTTGGCAGCCGGCGGCGCTTCCATCTATGCCTATCGCCGGAACCTCGCTGCAAAGCAGCCGCAACCGCCGGCACCCGCCGTGTTCAGCGGCGGCGAGATCACGCTCGAGGGCAGGATTCGAGCCATTTCGGTGCAGGCCATCGCCGCCCCCATCGAGGGCAAGATCGACTCCTTTCATGCCGAGCCGGGCGACGAGGTCTACGAAGGGCAGCTGCTCGCGGTCATCAGGAGCGAAGCGCTCGAAACCGCCCGGCAGAAAGCGGAGCTCGATCTCGAGAGCGCGCAGACGCGCGTCAACAACCTGGAAGGCGGTCTCGCCTCCGCGCGCCTCGAGGCCTCACGCGCTGATGCCGACGCGAGCCGGGCCCGCGCCGAGGCCGAGCGCATGGCAAAACTGTACCAGCGTGAAAAGATGCTGCTCGCCGAAGGCGCGACACCGCGCCTGAAGTTCGAGAAAACCGAGCGCGAATATGATGCGGCGCGGGCCGAGGAGGAAGCTCTCGCCACGCTCGCGAAAAACGCCGGAAGTCGAGTCGAGGCCCTGCAGCGCGATTTGGACGCGGCCCGCAGGGTGCTGAATGAAACAGCGGCAGAACTCGACGAAGCAAAAGGCGAGGCGGCATCGGGCGAGGTGCGCTCGCCCGTCAATGGCGTCCTCATCGGCCGCCGGGGCGTCGCCGGTGATCAAGTCGATCCATCCCTGGCCGACTTCCTTCAGATCGCGACCGATTTAGGCCGTCTCGAGGTGGTGCTCGAGCCGGCGCCGCCGGTGCTGGCTCGCATCAAACCTGGCCAGCAGGCAGGAGTCAGCGTCGCTGAGCGCGCCGGCGATTCGCTTCCGGGAAGCGTCAAAGCGCTCGATCAGGGCAAGGTCGTCGTGGAGTTCGCGAACCCCGATCCGCTGATCAAGCCGGGGCTGACGGCGCACGTCAGGATTCGGTTTTGACTACTGGTCGGCTTTCTTGAACAGGTTATCGAAGGCGGCGCGGGCGTCGCTCGGGCTGCGAACTTCCTTCACGGCCGAAGGCAGACCTCCGGGCGATACGGTGCCGCCGCTCGGAGCGGCGTCGCGCATGACCGTCACCCGCGCGCTGAACAGTTCGCATTCGTTCGCCTTGTCCTTCAGCGGAATGCGTGCCTTGATGGGTTTCACGCACTGGAAGCGGCTCGAGGAATCGAAGTGAGCGCACTGTTTGCAGCAGTGCAGATCGGCGTTGCACTTCGGGCACTGGCCCTTGAAGTCCGTGCCGGGCGGCAGAACCGCCGAGCAGTTGAAGCATCTCGACGCGGTAACCGACTGCACGAGGCGGGGTAGCCGCGGGCCGTTCGGATCCTGCATCGTTCGTGGTCCCGAAGGTTTGGGCGGCCGGTGGTCCCCGTTGCGCCCGCCCGCAGGGCGGTCGCGGTCGGATTCCATGTAGCCGCGTTGACGGTACTTACGGTCGTCGTCCATAGCGGACTTCAAACTCCTTCATGCTGCAGGTTTACGCAGCCCACTCGTCGCGACCTGCACACGGCGAGAAATCTTCGGCGGGAGAGGGGATACGGTCGCCGCCGCCCTCGGGGAAGAAGGAGGACAGCTAATCGACTAACCCAACCCCCATTTTAACAGCGAATTGCATGGACGCGTCAGCGGGTTGTCATTATGGTTCGGACTCACCCGCACCGCATATCCCAGACGCCCCGTCTGTTTCGGCACGAACTCGCGCTCGAATACGACAGCCGGCCCGCGTTCCTCGACGGGCTCGAGCGTCACGCAATCCGTATCTTCCAGCTGCCCGGTGGCTCCCACGCGACCGACCACAGCTTCCACCCGCACGTCCTTCGGCTCCAGACCCGCCAGATCCACCACCACGCGCATCGGAACGTTCTGGCCACTCGTGATGGAGCCGTCCGGCCCGCCGCCGATTTCGATGAACTTCACCTCCGGCCACGAGCGATGCACTTTCTGGTTCCATGCGGAAATGGCGCGCGCGTCCGCAAATGAGTTCTTCTTCAGGGCGGAATAGCTTGCATGCGCGGGTTCGTACAGCTCGCTCATGTACTCCTCGAGCATGCGCTGGCTGTTGAAATGAGGACTCACATGCGCCAGACACTGTTTCATCCGGCGCAGCCACTCCTCGGGAAAGCCGTCATCCCTCCCGCTGTAATACATCGGCACGATTTCGTTTTCCAGCAGGGAGTAGATCGTAGTAGCGTGGTACTCATCCTGATCCTCTGAGTACGGCTCGCGCCCGCCGATCGCCCAGCCGCCGGACTGCTCGTACGCTTCATCGAACCAGCCGTCGAGAATGCTGAGGTTCAGAATGCCGTTCACACCCGCCTTCATTCCGCTCGTGCCGCACGCTTCTTCACCGCGGCGCGGAGTGTTCAGCCAGAGATCGACGCCCTGCACCAGATCGCGCGCCACTTCGATGCCGTAGTCCTCGATGAAGACCAGCCGCTTCTGCACCGCGGGATCGCGCGACAGCTGCACGATTTCGCGGATAAGAGCTTTGCCGGGATGGTCCTTCGGATGGGCCTTACCGGCAATCACCACCTGCACCGGCCTGTCATTGTTGCTGAGCAGTTTCTTCAGCCGGCTCACGTCGCGAAACAGCAGTGTGGCTCGCTTATACGTCGCGAACCGGCGCGCGAAGCCGATCGTGAACGCATCGGGATCGAGCACATCCTGCAGCTTCCGCATCTCGCTCGCGGAAGCGCGCCGTTCCGTGGCGAAAGAAGCGACCCGCTCGCGAACGAACTGAATCAGCCGGCGCTTGCGGCGCCGGTGAACTTCCCACAGTTCCTGATCCGGGATCTCACGGACGGATTCCCAGATTTTCGGGTCGGTGTAGCGGTCGCGCCAGTCCGGCTGCAGGTACTGATCATAGAGCAGTGCCAGATCGCCGTTGAGCCAGCTCGGCAGATGCACGCCGTTGGTGATCGGTATGATCGGTACCTCGGCGGTGGGCAGGAGCGGCCACAGGTCGCTCCACATTTCCTGCGAAACGTGCCGATGCAGCTTGCTGACGGCGTTCCGATACGCCGACGTCTTGAACGCCAGGATCGCCATCGAGAATCGCTCCTGGGCATCGAACGGATTCCGCCGGCCGAGCGACAGCAGCTGATCGAAGGAGATCCCCGAGTCGCCGCAATATTCGTGGAAGTATTCCCACATCAGACCCGCGTCGAACAGGTCGATTCCGGCAGGTACCGACGTGTGCGTGGTGAACACGTTGTTCTGCCGGCTGGAATCGAAACCCTCTTCGAATGTGAGCCGGTGTTCTTTCATCAGGAGCCGGATTCGCTCCACCGCCAGGAACGCCGAATGCCCCTCGTTCATGTGGAATACCGTCGGTTCCAGCCCAAGCTCCCGCAATGCGCGCAGGCCACCGATCCCAAGCACAATCTCCTGCCGAATCCGCGTGTGGATATCGCCGCCGTACAGCGAGTCGGTAATATCGCGATCCTCCTCGCGCGTGTTCTCCGGGATATTTGTATCGAGCAGGTATAGCTTCACTCGGCCGACGGCGATGCACCAGACCTTGATCCACACTGTGCCGGTAGGGAGCTTGACTGTAACCTTGACCTCTCTACCGTCTTTTTCGACGGGTTGCACCGGCAGCGTATAGAAGTCATTGACGGGATACCTTTCGAGCTGCCAACCGTCGGGATTCAGGACCTGCTGATGATATCCCTTTTGGTACAGAAGTCCTACGCCAACCAGCGGCAGAGCCGCGTCACTTGACCCTTTCGTGTGATCGCCGGACAACACACCGAGGCCGCCCGAATAAATGGGCAGTCCTTCGGTCAGACCATACTCCATAGAGAAGTAGGCGATCAGCATATCGGTCCGCCGGCCATCGCCCTGTTCCAGGTACGTGTCGAGCCGCTCACACGCGCGCCGATACAGCGCGATATACCGCGGATCAGCCGCCGCGCGTTCCAGCGCCGCCTGCGAGATGCGTCCGAGCATCAGCACTGGATTGTTCCCGCACGCCTTCCACAGCGCGGGATCGAGGCGCCGAAAGATCGAGCGCAGATTATGGTCCCAG
>DASSSG010000296.1:0-7957 GCA_035708545.1 Bryobacteraceae bacterium
GCCATCATGACGCACACCGTCGCAGCGCCCACCAGAACCACAGCAAGAATGCGGCGCACGCGGTTCTCGCCCGCGGTGATGATCTGATATCTCCCTTTCTGGAGCGCCTGTACCGGATCGATCGCGGCGGCGTTTCGTGCAGGAATAAAGGCGGCGATAACGCTCGTGATCGTACCTATGATGACGGCACTTATCAGGAGCCGCGGATCGGCGGCAATCTGTTCGGTACGCTCGCCGGCGCCGTAGATCTCCCCGAGGATATCGCTGATGTATCCGGCCATGCCGCGCGCCAGCAGCAGCCCAAGGCCGATCCCGGCCACCGAGCCGGCGAGCCCGATGACAACGCTCTCCGCGAGGAACAGAACGCGAATCTGCCTCCTCGTGGCCCCGAGCGCGCGCAGAATTCCGATCTCGGAACGCCGTTGCGCCACCGCGATCGAGAAAGTGTTGAAGATGATAAACAGGCCAATGAACAGAGCGAACAGGCTGCTGATATTGGCTGATAGTCCGTACACGCGCGAGAGCGCCTCGAAGTGCTGCCCGCGCGAGGACGGCGCCTGAACCTCGTACGTCGGGCCGAGTAAGTCCCGCAGCCTGCGCGCGACATCCGCCGGGTTCAGGCCCTCATGTACGGCAATATCGATCCGGTCAAACATGCGGCCGCGCCCGAACAGCGCCTGCGCGCCGTACACGTCCATAATCGCGAGATTGCCGCCGAACGCGCTCGCCAGCCCGCCGGATTTCGTGATGCCGCGGACCACGAAACGCTTCTCACCCTCCATGGTCTGCATGGGCACGCGCGTGCCGATTTTCATTCCATGCCGCTCGGCGAAGCTGTTGGTGACGATCAGAGAATCGGGTTGCGCCAGGAACACCAGCGGATCTTCGATCACCGATTCATCGCCGCTATCGAGATCGTAATCGCGCAGGCTGCGGTCACCGGTCATATCCACGGCGAGAATAAGCAGATTCCCCGCCCCGGCAAACGGGGTGCTGACGACGGCTTCAATCACAGGCACCGCCACCCTCACCTCGGGCACGCTCTGGACCTTCTCGAGCACCTCTTCCGGGAAACCGACTTCGCCCGCCGTTACCTGAAGCTGTGTGGAGCCTGCGATCCGATCCACGGTGCGCGTGAACGCCTGCAGCACCGACCGATTGGCCGTGTGCATCCCGACAAACACGGCCACTCCGAGGACGATGCCCGCAATTGTGAGAAACGTGCGCAGCAGGTGCCGCCGCACATAGTGCAGGCTGATCAGGCGCAGCAGAATCATCGCCGCGCCGCCGTCTCCGGCCGCGGCAGCTCGCGGCGTATGTCCTCCACCACGCGGCCGTCGCGCAGCGCAATCGTTCGCTCGCAGCTCTCGGCGACGCCGCGATCGTGCGTAACGATCAGCACGGTGGAACCAAGCTGCCGATGAAGGTCCCGGATGAGCGAGAGAATCTCGCTCCCGGTCTGTGTGTCGAGATTGCCCGTGGGCTCATCGGCCAGCAGAATCGGTGGATAGATCGAAAGCGCACGAGCGATTGCGACACGCTGGCGCTCTCCACCGGACAGCTCCTCCGGTAAATGTTCTGTCCGATCGGCGAGGCCGACCAGTTTAAGCAACTCTCGCGCCCGCGCTTCGGTCTTCTTGCGGGGCCACCCGCGCAGGTGCAGCGGGATCGAGACGTTTTCGATCGCGCTCAGCGTCGGCAGCAGGTTGAAGAACTGAAATATAAACCCGATCTTGTCGCGGCGCACGCGCGTGAGCTCGTCATCGGAGAGCCCCGCCACACGCTCGCCATCCACCAGAATGTCGCCGCTCGTCGCCCGATCGAGGCCGCCGATCAGGTTCAGCAGCGTCGACTTCCCCGACCCGGACGGCCCGACCAGCGACACCATCTCGCCGCGGCCAACGCTGAGATTGATCCCGTCAAGCGCAGTCACGGTACGCTTCCCCTCAAATCGTTTCGTGACTGCGCGCAACTCGATCATCGGCGAAGTATCAGACGCGGAGCGGTGCGCGTGCGCAGCGGTCGGCGGGCATCGATGCTTTCAGTGTAGAATCGGCTCGCCCGATCTGGAGCCGATCGAGATCACCACCGCGGCGCGGCGCGCGGCAGTAGACTCGACCTGAATTTCCTTACAGCCGGCGTGGGATGATAGCCTGCGCGCCGGTTGCCAACGGTTGCCAACCGGCGCTGGAGTGCGGCTCGACCGCATTGTCGGAGCATCAAGCGCGTGGCGCAGAGTGCACGCAGCGCCGCTATACGCGGCTGAGCGGCCCCGCCGGGAGCATCGTCGGTCAGCTTCCGGATGTCGCCACGCGTTCGCCGGGCGCACACTGATCGGCCTCGTACAGCTGCCGAACTTCGCACTCTCCCTCACCCGCTGTTTGCAGGAACCGCCTGACGATCTCGAGAGCCTCTTCCTTCGAGTTCGCCTGAAGCACCGCGAGCCCGCCGATCACCTCCTTCGTCTCCGTGAAAGGCCCGTCCGTCACGGTCAGCTTCCCGCCCGAGAGACGGACGCGCGCGCCCGTCCCGCTGGGCATGCAGCCCTCGACCGCCAGAAGATAGCCGGCTTTCATTCCTTCCTCGACCAGCCGGCCCATTCTGGCCATTTCTTCCGGTGTGGGGGGAACCCCTCTTTCCGCAGTCTTGTAAATGCTTAGAAAGCGCATGTGGTGTTTCTCCTTCTGCCCATAGGTCGACGGGGCCGTGCCGAAATCGACAGCGCGACCCCTGTTTTCGCAGATCTTTTCGTTCCGATAATGCCATCGAGCCAATGATAAGCGCTATGAAGCCCCGTTCACAGGTCGGCTGAACGCTGGCGCACGCTGCCGTGCCCAGCCCAACGCCAATTCGCGCGCTGCCCCTGTGATTCGACCCGGCGCGCCACGGGGCGCACGCGCGCCACGAACCGTAGTAGCATCGAGCAAAGCAGTCGCGGAGAGACGATGAGACTACTTCTGTTCGCAGTTTGCGCTGTGCCGCTGCTCGGCCAGGCGCCACAGCAAAAGCAACCGATGACGTTCTTCCTCACCAGTACCGGCGGGGGGAACGGCGCCAACCTGGGCGGCCTCACCGGCGCCGATGCTCATTGCCAGAAGCTCGCGGCCGCGGCAGGAGCGGGCGACCGGACCTGGCGCGCGTATCTCAGCGCCTCCGCCAGTGAAGGCAAGCCCGCTGTGAACGCACGGGACCGCATCGGCAAAGGTCCCTGGCACAACTTCCGCGGAACGATGGTGGCGCGCGATCTCGCGCATCTGCACGGCGACACCCTGGATCTGGCGCGTACCGGCAACCTGATCACCAAAAACAACGCGCTCACCGAGAAGGGCGAACTCGTGAATGGCGTGGGCGACAAACCGAACATGCATGACATCCTGACGGGGACGCAGCCCGACGGCCGCGCGTACACAGATGGCGCCGATCACACCTGCGCGAACTGGACGAGCAGCGGAGAAGGAACGGCGCAGGTGGGACACCATGATCGCAACGGCGGCGGTATCTCGTGGAACTCGGCGCACCCGTCTCGTGGCTGCAGCCAGGAGAATCTGGCGGGATCAGGCGGCGCGGGACTGTTCTACTGCTTCGCCGTCACAGGCAACTGAGTTTGCGCCGTCCGGTCAGGCCGTGAACTCCACGTGCCGCGCCATCTTCACGGCCGGATTGTGCAACAGCTCGACCACTACTTCGTCCGGCACCACTCCGTCCGTCTCCACCACAGCGACAGCTTCCACGGGCGACCCCGGCGACCCCGGCGTCTCCTGCCGCCCCAGCGAGAAGTTCGCGATGTTAATGCCGTGTCTGCCAAGCACGCTCCCTACATAGCCGATAACGCCGGGCACATCTTCGTTCTTGAGAAAAAGAATATGCCCGGCGAGTGGCGCCTCGCAGTAGATACCGTCGATCTTGATCAGCCGCGGTTTATCCAGGACAAGCGCGCCTTCCACGCTCGTGACGCCCGAGTCGGTCTCGAGATCGATCTGCACGGTATCCATGTGGCCGGCTCGTTTGTCGTGCCGCTCCGCGGTGACCCAGCCGCGATCGGACGCCAGCTGCATCGCGTTGACGAGGTTCGCCCGCTGTGCCAGCGACCGGTTTAACACGCCCGAGATGCCCGCGTTGCGAATCAGCGTCGTGTTCTGGTCTGCGATCTTCCCGAAGTAGGTCATGCACACGGTGCGCGGGTTCCCGGTCGACACGTAGCCTACGAAATTCCCAAGGCGCTCGGCCAGCTGAATGTACGGTCCCAGGGCGCGGTACTGCTCGGGCGAAAGCGCCGGCATGTTCACCGCGTTGATCACGACTCCGCTGCGCAGGTATTCGATCATTTGCTCGACAATACGAACGCCGACGATCTCCTGCGCCTCCTCCGTGGACCCGCCGATGTGCGGCGAGGCGATCACGCACTCGTGCTCGAAGAGCGGATTATCGGCGCCGGGCGGCTCCTGCTCGAAGACGTCGAGCGCGGCGCCCGCCACAATACCCTGGCGAATCGCGTGGTCGAGCGCCTTCGTATCCACCAGCTCGCCGCGCGCGCAGTTGATGATGCGCACGCCCTTACGCATCAGCGCGAACGCCTCGATATCGAGCATGTGCGCGGTCTCCGGCGTCAGCGCGACGTGGAGCGTGATGTAGTCGCTGATCGAGTACAGCGTCCGCAGATCCACCTGCTCGATGTCGTACTCCTGCAGAATCTGCGGGCTCACGTAGGGATCGCTGACCACGATCCGCATCTCGAAGGTCCGCGCGCGCTTTACGACTTCGCGCCCGATACTGCCCAGCCCGACGATTCCGAGCGTCTTCCCGCGCAGCTCGTTGCCGAGAAACTTCTTCTTCTCCCACTTGCCCGACCTGGTCGACGCGCTCGCCTGGGGCACCGACCGCGCCATCGCGAGCATCAGCGCGAACGTGTGCTCGGCCACCGACACAGCGTTACCGCCCGGCGTGTTCATGACGAGCACGCCGGCCGCCGTAGCCGCGGGCAAGTCGACGTTATCCACACCGACGCCCGCGCGGCCGATCACCTTCAGCTTCGGCGCCTTCGCCAGCACGTCGCCGGTAACTTTGACGGCGCTGCGCACGACGAGTGCCTCTGCATCCGCGAGATACTGCGAATACTCCTTCGGATTCGAGACGATGACGTCGAACCCCTCCTGCGACTTCAGCAGCTCGACTCCGGCCGGAGAAACCGGTTCAGCAACCAGAATCCTCATCGGCGGGCGCTCAGACGCCGGCAGCGACGGGCTTTGCGACTCCTGCGGCTTCGGCATATACCCTCTGTACGGCCGCGACGCCGGCGCCAAATTCAACCGGCACGCCGTTTGCCGCCAGGATGATCTCGAGTCCGCCGATGACGGCGAAGAGATCCGCGAAATCGAAGTAACCGAGATGGGCGATCCGGAAGATCTGCCCCTTCATGGAGCCCTGGCCGTTCGCAATCACCGCGCCAAACCGCGTCCGAAACTCCTTCACGATCACGCCCGAATCCATGCCGTGCGGCGCGCGGACGGCAGTGACCGAAGCGGCCGGCGAACTGGGCGCGAACAGCTCGAGCCGCAGCGCTGTAACGGCGGCGCGCGTCGCCTGCGCCAGCAATTGCGCATTCTCGATCAGCCTGTTCATCCCGAGGCTCTTGATGTACCGCAGCGCCTCGGCAAGCGCCAGCAGCAGGCTCGTGTTCGGCGTCCAGCTCGATTCACCCGCCGCCGCGTTCTTCGCTTCGCGTGTCAGGTCGAAGTAAAACTTCGGCAGATCGGACGACTCCGCCCGCTTCCATGCCTTCTTACTCACGGACATGAATGCCAGGCCCGGCGGAATCATGAACGCCTTCTGCGAACCGCCGACGACCACATCCAGCCCCCAGCCGTCGATGTCGAGCGGCTGCGTGCCGAGTCCGGTAATCGCGTCCACCACAAACAGAGCGTCCGTCTTTGCCACCGCTTCGCCCATGGCCCTGACATCGTGCGCCGCGCCCGTCGATGTCTCCGACGCCTGGACGAACACGCCCCGGACCTTCGCCTCGCGCGCGAGCGTCTCCCGAACCCTCTGCGGCGAAACCGCGCGCCCGTACTCCTCATTCAGCACTATCGCATCCAGACCGTACGCCTTCGCGATTCCGGCCCATCGCTCGCCGAACTTGCCGGCAGAGCAGACGATGACCCGATCGCCGCGCGAGAAGAAATTGGAGGCCGCCGCTTCCATTGCGCCCGTGCCCGACGACACGAGCACCAGAACGTCGCCCGACGTTCCCATCACCTCTTTGAGATCCGCCAGCACCGAGCGGTACACATTACGGAAATCTTCCGTACGGTGATGAATGTCCGAACCCATCATCGCCTGCAGCGCCTTCGGATACAGAGGCGTCGGGCCTGGTGTCAACAGACGTTGTTTCCTGATGTGCATGGGAGGGAAGGTAAAGTTTAGAATAGCAAACGACATGCCGCTGCTCGATCGCGTTCAGAAAGATATGGTTGAAGCCATGAAGGCGAAGGATGAGGCGCGTTTGAGCGCCGTCCGCATGATTAAATCTGCGCTGAAGAAGCACGAAGTCGACAGCATGAAGCCGCTCGATGAGTCCACCGAAATGCAGGTACTCAATACGCTGATCAAGCAGCGCCGCGAATCAGCGGACATGTTCCGAAAGGGTGGACGTGAGGAGCTGGCCGCAAAGGAAGAAGCCGAGCTCCGGCTCATTGAATCCTACATGCCGGCCTCGGCTACTGACGAGGAACTGGATGCGGCTGTCACCACCGCCCTCACCGAGACAGGCGCAACCACGGCGAAGCAAATGGGCGTCGTAATGAAGGCGGCGCAGGCGAAGCTCGCCGGCAGGCGGGTAGACGGCAAAGCACTGAGCGATCGCGTGCGCAGCCGCCTCACATAAGGATTCGACATGAACGAACCTCAGGTAGCCAACCGCTCCTTAGCGCCGGCGAAGTTTCAGCCGTTCGTGCCACCACACATGCAGATGACCGAGTTCACGATGCGAGCCGTCGTGCTCGGCCTCGTGATGACGGTCGTACTCGGAGCGGCGAACGCGTATCTCGGGCTGCGCGCCGGCATGACCATCGCCGCCACCTATCCCGCGGCTGTGATCAGTATGGCCGTCCTGCGCCTGTGGCGCGGCTCCATCCTCGAGGAGAACATCGCGCGTACCGTGGGCTCTATTGGCGAGTCGGTCGCCGCGGGCGCCATCTTCACGCTGCCCGCGTTCGTTATCGCGAAGGCCTGGCCATCGTTCGATCCCGAGACCGCGTACTGGAAATCGACGGTGCTGATGATGGTGGGCGGCGCGCTCGGCATTCTCTTTGTCACACTGCTGCGGCGCGTCATGGTCGAAGATCCCGACCTTCCGTATCCAGAGTCCGTCGCCGCCGGCGAGATTCACAAGGCCGGCCAGCGGGGAGCCGAAGCCGCGAAGCTCCTCTTCCTGAACATGGGCTTCGGCGGGCTGATTTACCTGCTCGGCGAAATGAAGCTGTTCGCCTCGAGCAATCCGTTCCTCGTGTCCGTGGGACAACTCGGGCGCAGCGTTCTGCGACTTGGTGCTCCCGTTACGACGCCAACCAGCGTAGGCGCCGTCACGCAGTTCTCGGCTCCCGCGATCAGTCCCGCTTACATGGGCGTCGGCTACATCATCGGTCCGAGGCTGGCGGCGCTCAACTTCTCAGGAGGCGTCATCGCGTGGGGGCTGCTCGTGCCGCTGCTTCTGTACTTCCTGGGACCGCAGCTCGCTCAGACGGTGCCCGCGGCATCCGACGGAGCCACCCCGTGGGCCGCGCTCGCCACTCGCGTCTGGTTCTCCGTCGTCCGGCCGATCGCGGTCGGCGGCATGCTTGTCGGCGCCTGCTACACGCTGTTCCGAATGCGTAAGAATCTCGGCATCGGCATGAAGCGCGCGGTTGCGGATCTGAAGCGCAGCGCCGGCGCGCACGCTCAGGCGGCGGATCGCACGGAGATC
>DASSSG010000297.1:0-6256 GCA_035708545.1 Bryobacteraceae bacterium
AAGACCGGCACGGTCGCCGGACGCGCGGAGCTTGATGCCGCCTGCAGGCGCCTGATGGCGACCGGCCTGTTTTCGACGTGTCAATACGCGTGGGTGCCCGAGGGTCAGGGAGCGGCCGTGACCATCCGGATTGCCGAACTCGAGCCGCGGCAGACGATTCGGGTCGATCTGCCCGGCGCCAGCGAGGACAAGTTCTGGGAATGGGCAAAGGCGAATGAACCGCTCCTGCGGCGCAAACTCCCGGACAATGGCGAGGCGATCGAGTTCTTCACGCGCGCGACAAACCGGTTTCTGGCGGAGCGGGCTCCAGGCGAGAAGGTAACTGCTCGAATTGATACCGATCTCGCAACGCGGCAGACCGTGATCGCGTTCCGCTCGGCGAACGCGCCGAAGATCAGCGCCACGCGATTTGCGGGAAACGCAGGCATTCCTTCTGATGTGCTCGTGAAGGCAATGGCGCGCGCGGCGATCGGAGCCGATTACACCGACTTCGAATACCGGCGATTGCTCGATCTGAATGTGAGGCCGCTCTATGACGAGCAGGGGCGCCTCGCTGTGCAGTTCACCAGCCTGGAGGCGCAGCGTGACGGGAACTCCGTCGTCGTGACGGCCCTGATCGATGAAGGACCGGTATACACGCTGAACCGCGCGAGCGTCGAGGTGGACGGCAGGCCGTCGGCGTCCGGCGGATTTCCGGTCGGAGGGACCGCGAACTGGAAGCTGGTGGAGAAGGCCATCGAGGAGAGGCTCGTTTCGCTGCGAAACGAGGGTTACCGGGCAGCGGCCGCGAAGACGTCCCGCACGCTGAATCACTCGCAAAGGACCGCCGATATTGCCGTGCGCATCGAACGTGGGCCGCGGTTCACCTTCGGCAAGCTGACGATTCAGGGCCTCAGTCCGTTTGTGGCGGAACGAGTGGGCAAGCTCTGGACGGTTAGTGAAGGTGCGCCGCTCTCGGAGCGCGCGGCCGTCGAGTTCGTCGATCGGGTGTTCAAAAGCGGTTTGCTGGGTTCGGAGATTCAGCGCGCCGTGCCCCGCACTGAGGTGCGGTCGGGAACCACCGTCGTCGACGTGGTGGTGGAGTTCAAATGACATAACGCCGGTAGTGACCGGCGCGGATTCAGGTCTGGTTGCCGATCGAGAGCACGCCGCTCGCGTTCCGTTTCGGTACTGATCCCACGGGTATTCTTTTGACAACGCGCATGGTTTTGATATCCACCACGACGGTCGTGTCTTCGCCTGCAACGGCAACGTAAAGGCTCTTGCCATCGGGCGTGATTGTGAGCCAGTCAGGATGCAGACCGACTCTCACGGTCCCGAGCAGCTTGTACTCGGGTAGTGAGTAGGCGGCGACATAGTCGTAATACTTGCTCGTGGCCCACAGTATCTTCCCGTCGGGCGTGATCGCCAGACCATGCGACGGGGAGCCCTGTAGCCCCTCTGTTTCCTTCTTCTGACCGGGCGGATCAGGCAGCGTGATGCGACGGAATTCCCTGCGGGCGGCGAAGTCGACAATCGCAAAGCCGTGGAAATTCGAGAGCTGCACAACGATCTCCTTCGTCGAGAGATCCGAATTTCGCGTGAACGCCATCGGCCGAATGCCGGCGCTCAGCGTGAGCGTCCACGCCAGCGTATCCGTGCCAGTGTCAATCACGTTGATCGTACTCGCCGCGATCGAGCCGGCGACCGCGTACTTCCCGTCCGGTGTCACGTAGACGTTGTGAATTTCGCCTTTGGTCGGGATGGTTTTCACGTTGGTCAGTGACAGTGCATTGATTACATCCACGGCTCCCGGCGCCTGCCGGATGCCGACATACACGCGCGTGCCGTCCCTGCCCACGTCAACGTTATTTGGCCGGCCGCTCAGAGGAATGCGGGCCGACACCCTGAGCGTCCTGGCGTCGACAACATCCAGCGTACGGAGCGATTCGTTGGTCACGTAAATGCGCGTTCCGTCCGGCGCAATCGCGACGCCGTGCGGCACTTCGATGTCGTCTATCATTCCGACGATTTCGTGAGTGGCGGGATCGATCACATGGATGTTAGTGCCGGCTGCGTTCGTCTGCAAAACGCGAACGGAACGAGCTGTGTCGGACGGCCGCCTGCTCTCACCGCGCACCCACTGCGCCAGGGTCTGCCACTCCGGATCGGCTTGCGACTTCCAGTGCTTTCCGCCGGCATGGAAGCGGTCGCCGCCTGCACGCTCTGCCAGTGGATGCAGCAGCAGCCTGCTCTTCCCCGGATATCCTGGCAGCACGAACTGCTTCCAGATCGCGAAGTTCTTCCTGGATTGTTCTTCGGTCCAGGTCGACGCTCCCGGCGCGAGAGGTTCCAGCGGCGGGCTGCCATGCTCGTGACACGTCACGCAGCGCGCAAGTCCGGCTCGTCTGGCGAGCAGGATCGGCTGCACTCGTTCCCTGAAGAATGCGTAATCAAGTGACGCAGCGGGAGGCAAAGCTGTGTTCTGTGCGAACAGGAGCGCGACCGTGAAAGTTCCCAGTGCCGGCATGAATGTGCTGGTGCTCGATCTTCCGCGAGGATAATCCGGCCTCGTCAGAATACGAATTTGAGACCGAACTGCAGTTGCCGCATCGCGGTGCGCGTGCCGCCGATCGAGCCGAAAGCTCCCGAGTTGCGGTTGGTGTTCGGGTTCGACCAGTTCGGGTGGTTCGCAGCATTGAACATCTCGAACCGGAACTGCAGATAGCGCTGTTCGGTGAAATTGAAATTCTTGAGCACCGATGCATCCCAGTTGAAGATGCGCGGCCCGATCAGCGTGTTGCGGCCGACATTGCCGAAGGTGCCGTACGGCTGCCGGACGAAGGCGTTCGTGTTGAACCAGCGCGCGGTCGTACGCTGATTGCCCGGCAGATACGGATCCTGTCCGGTGGCATTCGGCCGGTCGAAGCCGGCGCCCGTATTCGACTGGTCGGTTCCGGTGGTTACGGTAATCGGGAATCCGGTCTGCCAGGCGAGGATCGAACCGAGCTGCCACCCGCCGGCAATGGCGTTCAGCACAGCGTTGTCGATGCCGATCCGGCGACCCTTGCCGATGGGCAAATCGTACAGGACGGAAGCGACGGCGCGATGCGCTGTGTGGTAGCTCGAGAGCGCGCGCTCGCAGGCGCGGCAGCGGCTGTTCTGCGGAAACAGCGTGTCACCGTCGTGCGTGCGGATCGCGCTTCCGGTGTCGATCGCCTTCGACCACGTATAGCTGAAGAGGTATGTGAGGCCCGCGCTGTAACGTTTCGTCAGCTTGGTCGAGAAGCCGTGATAGTTCCCGTTTCCCCCGCTGTCGACTAACTGTATGCGGCTGAACTCCGGATACGGTGTTCGCGAGATGTGGTCGGTCGGGCCCGGGATTTCCTCATTGACTGCACGCAGCTGCTCGATGTGGTGCGACTGGTTACCGAGATACCCGAGCTCGAGCAGCGTACTTGCGGGGAGCTCGTACTGGACGTTCAGCATGTATTGCACCGTGGAGGGCGTGTTCCGTTTGTACTCGTTCGCGAAGGCATAGGGCCGCGCGACGATGGCTCTCGCTCCGGCAAGTCCCGTGAAGGCGGTACTGAACGTATACAGGTTGCGCGCATCGGCCTCGAAGCGCGTGCGTCCAGCGAGGTTGCGCGCCATATCGAACCTGGGATTGCCGGTGTCCTGCGAAAAGAAGATACCGAACCCGCTCCGGATCACCCATTTCGGGGTGGGATTCCACGTGATGCCGAGGCGTGGCGCCCAGTCCGCGGTATCGGTTCTGACGAGCCGATCGCCGAGACTGCCGTCGCGCTTCACGATGATGTTCGGCCAGACGAGATTGATGCCTTCCATAGGGTCGCCGCCCGTGCCCTGGCGAAGGAAGAACGGGTGACGGCTCATGTCGGGTACGTTCGGAACGGCGTCCTCGAACGGAATAGCGACGGTGAACAGGCGGCCGGTCAAATCCTTCCATGGCGGAGTGCGCTCGTAGCGAAGGCCCATGTTGATCGTGAGCTTCTGCGATACCTTCCAGACGTCATCGAGGTAAAGCCCGAAACTCGTAGTGCGGAACCGCGCCTGCGCGATGGAAACCGCCGCTTCGGAGCGCCGCGAATAGCCGAGCAGGAAATCGGCGAAAGAATTGCCGCCGCTCTTGTTTCCGCCGGTCACTATCGCGGTAGCGTCGTTCTCGAAGATGAACGAGCCGCGCGGAAACTGATTGCCGACCTGGTTGTATTCGTCGTTCCGAATCTCGCCCCCGAAGCGCAGCGAGTGCTTGCCGCGAATCCAGGAGAAGTTGTCGACGAACTGCATCGCGCTGTTGCTGTTCTCGTACGGGCCTTCGGAATCGTCTCCGAACCCGCTGAACCCCGAAAGGCTGATCGAGGGAATACCCCAGGTGACGGGTGTGCCGCCCCTGAGGCCGGGGATGTTCAGCTCCGTGACGACATCACGCTTGAACGCAAGCTCGCGGCCGGCAGAGTTGTAGAAACGGGTATAGCCGAACCGGAACTCGTTCACCGTGGCGGGCGTGAAGACGCGGACGTTCGAACCCATGTACTGCTCGACATTCGTAAGCACCTGGAAGCCGTTGAAGCGAAGCGCCTCATTGAGCAGATTCTCATCGCCCCAGCTGTAGCGGCCGAACCACTGCGAATTCTGCGATTCGTTGAAGTCCATCCGCAGGATGAAATGATCCTTGTTTCGCGGGCGCCCGTTGGCCTGTTCGCGGTTGCGGACGAGGGACGTCGTCGGAAGGTTGGGCTCGGGGTAAAACTCGAGCAGTTTTACCGCGATCGGGTGGAAGCGATCACTCGGTATGCGGTTGTTCGCGAACGGCTGCATCGATACGTTCCCGGCGGCGTCCACGACGCGCGTATTCGGGTCGTAGATGATGGTGTTCGGCAGGAGCTGCGAAAAATCACCACTGCGCATGGCGACTGACGGCAGATCGTAGCGGTCGAAGACCGTTTGCCGCTGGCGGAACGCTTCGTAATTCGCCATAAAGAACAGCCGATTGGTTCCCCTGAAGATCTTCGGAATCCATACGGGACCCCCAAGTGTGAAGCCGTACTGATTCCACTTGAACGGGTTCTTGACGTTGCGTGCGCCGGTGATCGAGTACTGGCGCGCATCGAGCTTGTCGTTGCGGAGGAACTCGTACAACGCACCGTGATACTCGTTGGTGCCCGGCTTGGTCATGACGTTGATCTGAGTTGCCTGGCGGCCGAATTCGGCGGGGTAGATGCCCGTCTGGACCTTGAATTCCTGCAACGCGTCAATCGATGGCTGGATCACGTAGGTGTTGAAGTTCGGGTCGGTGTTCTCGACGCCGTCGAGCGTGAAGTGGTTGAAGTAGCTGCGCTGGCCGGCGACGGAGATATTCTGAGTCGCGCGGTCGCCGCCCTGGCGCGAACCCGCCTGCCCCGCGCTGCCGAAGCCGAAGCTCACATTGGGAGCAAGAGACACGAGCTGGAGATAGTTGCGGCCGTTCAACGGAAGCTCGATGATTCGTTTGTTCTCGATGACCGTACCGACGGTTGCGTTCTCGGTGGACAGCAGGGCCGCGGATGCAGTGACGTCGACGCGCTCGGTGACCTGTCCGAGTTCGAGCATGAAATCGATGCGTGCGTGGTCCTGCACCTGAATTTCGACGCCGCTGCGGACAGTCGTCTTGAACCCTTCACGGCTGACCCTGAGGTCGTAAGTGCCCGGCGGCAGAGATGGGAAGCTGTATACGCCGGCATCGTTGGTTGTGGCCACGCGCGAGGCGTTGGTCGCAACGTTGGTGACGGTGATCTGCGCGCCGGGAATGATGGCTCCGGAACTGTCGCGGACCTCACCGCTGATCTCGCCGAATGTTTGCGCGGAGCTCAGGCCCGCAAAGCCGACGGACAGTACGAAAACTACGACGGATCTAAAGATCATTCGCATCTCCCCCCAAGGTAGGTTTGTTCACTGTACTGCACGCGCGGGGCGGCTCGCAAGCGGGGCTGGACGGGGGAAAAGCAGCTGCGCGGTGAGCGCTACTCGAATCGCGGGTGTGAGTGGCTGGCTGGCGGCACGCTGACGGCCGCGGTTCGGTTTCGACTGGTGCATCCGGAGCAGCGGAGGGAACAGGGTCATTTTCGTTTTGCAAAATCGCTTTTTCTCCCTGTGGGGGCTGGGGTTCGCGGTTGCGGCGGTCCTGGAGCTCGAGCAGCCGACGGAGCGCGCGGTCGTACTGGCGGCTGAAGCGGGTCTCGTAACGATGCATGAGCTCGAGAAAGCTGGAGTTGTC
>DASSSG010000298.1:0-8512 GCA_035708545.1 Bryobacteraceae bacterium
TCACAATGGGTTACAACCACATTCAGTTTGCGCGCGGCGACGACGGAGTGGCCGTTCTGACGCTCAATCGGCCGGCCAGGCTGAATGCGCTCAATGCCGAGCTGATGGAGGAACTCGAGGCGGCTCTCGATGAGATGGAAGCGTTGCCGCCTGAGTGCGGACTTATCGTGACAGGAGCGGGAGACAAGGCGTTCGCCGCCGGCGCCGACCTGAGCGAGATTGCTTCGGCCGGGTTTGATGCGTTCCGTCTCGCGGCGCGGGGGCAGCGCATCTTTCGCCGGCTGGAACTTGCTCCGTATCCATCGGTCGCCGCAATCAACGGTTACGCGCTCGGCGGTGGGCTCGAGCTCGCGATGGCGTGTACTTTGCGTGTGGCAGCGACGAACGCGAAGCTCGGCCAGCCGGAAGTCAAGATCGGTCTGATGTGCGGCTACGCCGGTACCCAGCGCCTGCCGCGGCTGATCGGCCGCGGACGCGCGCTCGAGCTTCTGCTCACCGGCGACCAGATCGAGGCCGCGGAGGCGCATCGGATCGGCCTGGTGAACAATGTCGTACCACCGGAGGAGCTTTTGCCCTTCTCGCGCGCACTGCTGTCGCGTATCGCGGCCAATGGCCGCACTGCCGTCGCTCTCACGCTGCAGGCCGTCGATGTCGGCCTGAACTCCGGACTCGACGAAGGCTCGCGCTTCGAAGCCGCCTCGTTCGGGCTTGCCGCCGCGACCGACGACGCGCAGGGCCGCATTCGCTCCTTCCTCGAGAAGCGGAGATAAAGATGCCGAATCACATTGAAGGGCAACTGAATGCAGCCGGGATGAAGTTCGCCGTCCTCGTCGGCCGCTTCAACAGCTTTGTGACGGAGCGGCTGCTCGAGGGCGCACTTGACGCGCTGCGGCGCCACGGCGCGAATGTCGACGAATCTGAGGTCATCCGAGTCCCCGGTTCGTGGGAGATGCCGCTGATTGCCGGCGAGCTCGCGCGCCAGAGGCGGCACGACGCAATCATCTGCCTCGGCGCGGTGGTGCGCGGCGAGACGCCCCACTTCGACTACGTCGCCGGCAATGCGGCTTCGGGACTCGCGCAGGTGGCGGCGCAGCAGGGAATTCCCATCGCCCTCGGTGTTCTCACCACGAACACAATGGAGCAGGCGATCGACCGCGCCGGCGGTAAGAGCGGCAACAAGGGCTTCGACGCGGCTGTTACCGCGATCGAGATGGCTTCTCTGTTGCGCACGCTCCGCGGAGAGCGCTGATGTCGCGCCACCGCTCGCGTTATCGCGCGGTCCAGATTCTCTACCAGATCGACATGCGGAACCTCCCGCCCGAAGAGGCGATCCGAGCCTACTACGACACGCTGTACTCCGAGGAGCACGAACAGCCACAGCGTGCTGACGAATTCATGGAGGAGCTCGTATACGGGACTCACCGCCACCGGGCCGACATCGATGTGCGCATCGAGCAGCACTCGGCGAACTGGAAGCTCGATCGCATGCCTGTCGTCGACCGCAATCTCTTGCGGATGGCCATCTACGAGATCCTGAGCGGGAACACGCCGGCAGCAATCGTCATCGACGAAGCCCTCGAGCTCGCACGCCGAATGTCCGGCGATGAGGCCGTAAAGTTCGTTAATGGAGTGCTCGACGCGGTCCGCAAAGCGCATAGCGAGCCACGGGCTTGAGGAATCTGAGCTACCGCAAACGTTCGAGGAAGGTTCCTGAGCTCGCGCCGACGAGTACGCTGTAGTTACTGCGCGCCGCCGACTCGCCCCAGATTACGCGCCACACCAGCTCCGGATGCCGAGGCGTCTGTTCCAGCAGAAAGCTGATCGGTTTGTCGCGGTTCTTTGCCGCATACTCCTTGCTGTGTTCGAGCGCGAGCTCCCAGGCCGTGGTGGAATCCTTCTTCAGCGCCTGAATTGGCCAAAGCTGCTGCTGGCCGCGCGGTCCCGACCAGGCCTCGGCGAGGCCGGCAAACACGTCTTTGTGCAGGTTCCCGCCGGCTTCGATGACCGAATACGTGAAGGTCTTCGCCTGGGCCTTGCTCGCGGAAACGAAGGTCGCCTCCCAGGCACCGCTCTTGCCGGGCTCGGCCTTTATCTGTTCGAGCGGAATATTTCGCATGGAAAGGCCCTGCACATCGCCGGCCCAGGTGCGGGCAGTCATAAACATGCGGTGAAAGGCGGTCAGTCCGGTGACTGCCTCGGCCGGCTTTTCCGGCTCCGCTGTCTTTGCCGTCTGCTTCGGTGATTCTGAACATGCGGCGACGGTCAGGCACAAGCACACCAGCAGCGCTGAGCGGGTCATGATCTCCCTCACACTATGCCATAATCAGAGGAGCCCAGAGCCGTCCGGAGGTCTCCCGATGCAGTTTTGCAGTACCCATCGCCGCCTTGTTTCGTGGGCGGCAGCAGCCGCTTTGTCCCTGAGCATTTCCCTGGCGCAGGAGCCGCCCCCTGCCAGTGGCGGCGGCGGCCAGACGCCGAGCGGTGGTGGTGGCGCGCCCGGCGGCGGAGCGCCGGGCGGAGGAGGAACGGCGCCCGGCAGCGGCCCGAGTATACCCGGCCAGGGCGGCACCCAGCCAGGACGGCAGCCGAGTCCCGATCAGGGCCGGTTCCCGCAGGATCCCCGGACGCAGCGCTCACCCTTCCCGGATTTTCAGCGGCCCATATATCTCTCGGGCAAAGTGATGCTGGACGACGGAACAGCGCCACCGCCGGGCATTGTGATCGAGCGCGTCTGCAATGGCATCGCAAAGGCAGAGGGCTATACGGATTCGAAGGGACGTTTCAGCTTTCAGCTCGGCCAGAACATGGGTGTGCTGCAGGACGCGAGCGTCAGCAGCGCGGATGGCTTCGGTGGTTTGACGTCCCCGATCGGCGGGCGAACGCAGGGCATCAGCGAACGCGAGCTCGCCGGGTGCGAGATTCGGGCGAGCCTGCCAGGTTTTCGTTCCGATAGCGTGAATCTGGTTGGGCGGCGCGCGCTCGACAATCCCGATGTCGGCACGATCGTTCTGCACCGGCTGGCGAAGGTGGAGGGTTTCACCTTCAGCGCCACCTCGGCCCTGGCTCCGAAGGACGCACGCAAGGCCTACGAGAAAGGCGTCGAACAGCTCAAGAAAGACAAGGCCGGGGCGGCCGAGCAGGAGCTTACGAAGGCGACGACGCTTTATCCGAAATACGCCGCGGCGTGGTACCAGCTCGGCGTCGCCTATCACCAGCAGAACAAGCTCGCCGACGCGAAGCGCGCATACGAGGAGTCGCTCAGGGCCGATTCGAAATTTGTGAGTCCGTACGAACGCCTCGCTGTACTGGCCGCGAGCGAGAAGAAGTGGGACGACGTGGCGCAGAACACAGCGCAGATGATCAAGCTGAATCCGTATTACTCGCCGCAGGTGTACTTTTACAGCGCGGTTGCGCACTACAACCTTCAGAAGATGGAGATCGCCGAGGAGCATGCTCGCGAAGCGGCCAAAATGGATGAGAAGCACCGCATTCCGCGCATCAATCAACTGCTCGGCATCATTCTCGCGCAGAAGCGGGACTATAAGGGAGCTGCCGAGAACATGCGGATCTACCTGAAGGCGAATCCCGATGCCGCCGATGCCGCGATGGTCCGGAACCAGCTTGCGGAAGTCGAAAAGGAGCTGGGCGGCGGAGGGACGGCGCAGCGGTAGGCTCGCACGACGCTACCTGTTGTCGATGACGTCTTCCAGCGGCCGGCGCGGGCTCGGCCGAACTTCGCGACCGCGACCGAAGCGCAGGCAAAGCTGCGGGTAGCCGCTCGCTCCGGCAATCACACGCACGCTGTCCCGAAGACTGGCAACCTGGATGGGTTGATTCAGAAAGGACGCGCTGATGCCGCGGCTCTGCGCGACCAGCAACACACGGCCAAGCGCCTGACCGGCTTGCATCCAGGCGCCGGCATCGTCGGTTTCGGTACCGAGCACAGCAATCACCGGCGCCGTCAACGCGAGTTCGCGGTCTGAGGCAGCCTGCGTTTCACCCCAGCCGGCGTACTTAATATAGATCGGAGCGAGCAGAGACGCGAGGCGTCCATGGCCGAAGCTGTAGCCGCGCAAGCCATCGCGGCGCGCGCTGTCGTTCGCGCGGACCCACTCGGCCATCTCGCGCCGCAGATTCGGGTCACCCGCCTGAATGAGGTCGCCTTCGGCAATGAGTTCGGCGAGCCGGCGGCGGTCCGCATCGGCGCGTATGGGGGTCAGCCACGCGCCTTCTGCGCGCGCGGCATCCTCGACCTCCGGCAGCAGGTCGCGCGGCAGAGGCTCGGGTTCGAATGGCAACCGGTTTGTGCGGCGCTGCGATATCGCCTCGAAGAGAGCATCATCGGAGCTGCCGGACGGCCGCTGCGTCAGCTCGATCCGCGCGAGCAGGTCGGGATCGTCCGCGTCCGGGAGAATTACCGTACGCTCGCCGAACCCGAAATGATGGACGGCAACACGCAGGTGCAGCAATGCGGCCCCGCAGCTGATGACGAGCTCTCGCCCGTCCGGATCCACGACGGGCAGCGCGCGCGAGCGGTCGGCACGGAGCTCGGCGGTGCCCTTCTGAACCCGGAAGCGCCAGGGCTGGGTGTTGTGACTGGATGGCGCCATGGTGGCGTAGTGGAGCAGCGTCCACCACTGGTCGTTCACATCCATTGCGCACCTCTCAGACACTGATGACCGGGCACGGCGATTCGCGGATGATCGCATAGGAGTGGGTACGGAGGCGACCTGCTCCGGCGTGCTCGCCGCGTCCGATGAACACGACTCCGGCGTTATGGCGCAAGGCCGCGGCGTGGATCACCTTCGCCGGTTCGCCGCCTTCAATAATGACCGTGGCGGCGGGTGCGCCCGCCTGTTCGAGCCGCGCCGCAAGCCGCTGCCGCGCATCCTGCACCAGGTCCATCCGAAGCTCGCGGTCCATGAAGCGATCCGGAACGGCCTCGCTTCCCGGCACCGCATGGACGGCCGCCAACTCGGCACCCAACACGCTCGCGAATCCGACGGCAGCGCGCAGCGGACGATCGGAGGCGGCGCTGAGATCGACCGCGCACAGGACGCGAGCATAGGAAACCGGCTCGGTGGCTGCAGCTGCCCGCTCCAGGTGGACGCCCGTCCAAACGGGACAGTGCGCATCGTGGAGGACCTTCGCCGTCACCGAACCGAGCACGAACCTGCGGAAGACGCCATAACCGTGGGTGGGCATCATGATCAGGTCGGCACTGCGTTCGGTGGCGCAGCGAACGATGGTCCGAGCGGCGTCGCCGCTGGCCACCTCGCGAGCGATCTCGAGCGACTCAAAGCCCGGTTCGCTGAAGGCCTCGATCAGATCGGCGGCGCGTTTCGTGCGCGCCTGGAGGTCGGCCTCGAAGGCGAGAACGCCGAAGTCGAGCTCGCCCGGCCGCGTGACCGGTGTCTCCACGACATGCAGCAACAGGAGCTGTGCATGAAAACGGCCGGCGAGGAAAGCCGCGTGCCGGGCGGCGCCGCGACACCGCTCCGAGAAGTCGACCGGAAAGAGAATTCGCCTGAGCTCACGCATGAGGTCCCGTCGGCGGGTCCCTTACAATCGCGGCATCACTTGTGACCCGCGTGCCAGCAGCTGGTGTGCCGTCCCGGATACCGCTTGCTAACGCGGGCGGCTCGGAAGGGTCGCTCTGAGCCGCAAGAATAACGCGGGACACCAGACTAGTCGAGGATCACGCGCGTAGTCTGTGCCTGCCAGAGGGTATAGAGGTAATACGCGCCGATGGCGATGCCGTAGAGCACCAGCAACACGGTAAGCGTCTTGCCCCACTTCTCAATCACCTCGATGCGATGCGCGACCTGCGTCTGCTCGGTGACGAGCGCGGCCTCCCGGTCGCTGAAGTGGATGCGGTCGTCCTCCCTGCGGCCGAGCTGGGTCCGATAAGCGGCGAGAGCCAGAACGGTCAGGCCGAGGATGCCCCAGGCGGCGAGCAGCATCAGAAACGTCGGGTTCATAGCACCTCCGGATTCGTTGTTGTCAGGAGCAAGCGGAATTCCGCGGTTCCGTACTGAAAATGACAGCTTTAGCGATTGTTCGTGCGGGAAACTGCACAACGATGCGCTTACCTGCGCCAAAAGACACGGCCGGTGTGCAGGCAAGCACCGTCGCGACAGGGTTTTTCCTGCAGCCATCAACTGACACGCCGGCTCGCTGGGCTGAAAGAGAGGGGTAGCGGAGCGGCGCCACTTATTCGATGATGATCGGAGCTGGCTGCTCGATCAGCAGCGGTTCAGGGAAGTTCGCCAACACCATCAGCCAGTACTTGGCGGGCTTGATTTTTGCCGGAACAGTGAACTTCACGGTCGTGCTGTTCTGCTCTGTGACCGCCACCTTTACTTTATTCGTGCGATCGGTCAGATAAACTTCGACGACGAGGTCCTTTCCGAGATTGTCGCCGGTGACGGTAACCTCGTCGCCAGCCCTGGCGGTCCGCGGGTCGACCGTGCGCATGATCGGCGTGGGAAGCGGATCGCGCGGAGGAGCCAGCGCCGGGACAAAGAAGGAGAGCAGCAGCAGGAACACCATATCGGAGACCTCCAGTCGTTGGTTTCTCGCACGCGAATCGCCAGAACATAAATCAAAACACCCTTGGCCGACATGGACTTGCGAGCGGCGCGGCTGGGGGTTGGTGCGCCAAAACCCGCAGGGCCAGTGCGAAGAACTCTTCAGCCCGACCGAAGGGCCGGGTTGGCCCGACGGCACCGTAGTAGACTCAAGGAGTCGCCAGGGAATGGGCGGTTAGCTCAGCCGGTTAGACCGCCTGCCTTACAAGCAGGCGAGGGCCTTCCAACGGCTCTATATCGTTCCAGCGTTTCTCTGGACTTTCAACAGGTTGGGGAATCTGCTCTTCGCTCTGGCAACATCCCCAATCGGTTCAAATCCAGGCATTCTTGTACGGTTCTGTTACGGCCGAAAAGCATGTGATCCCGTTCGTCTGTGAGGTCGAAGGCGATCGACTTCCATTCGTGCGATGATTGCAGAGCTCGCAGAGGCTGGCAACTGAGTCGCCGTCGGTGCGAGTTTCACGATCGATTCAGCGGCGTTTCGGGTCCGACGCAGCCAGGGCGGCGCGACGGGCGATGAGCCCGAGTTGCAGTGCGCGGGCTTCTTTCTCGATCTCGCCGAGTTGTGCTTTGCGCTGCGGTGTTTTATCCATCTCCGCAAGCGCAAGCCGCGCACCGAGTTGTATAAAAATCATGTTGCGCGCCGCGGCTTCGGCATACACGTGCCGCAGGTCACGCTTCGCGACATCGAGGTTCCCTCGCGAAGCATCGACGCGCGCGCCATGAATCATTGCGGAGCTTCGCAGAGCCACGTCCTCAACTCGTTTCACTTCACTGGAAACCGAAGTAACGATTCGAGCGGCCTGAGCAGTTCTTCCTTGTGCGGCCAGACTCCGTGCGTAAAGGGCACGTGCCCAGATTTCCTGGTCCCGCTCCTGCTCCCGTCGAAATTCCTCGGCTGCCTCATTGGCCAACGCCGCCGCTTCCGCAGGACGCTCCGCCTCGAGTGCGACTTCGGCAAGAACGGCACGGCTTTCCGCCGCCAGGCCTCGAGCACCCATTCGAAGCCGTAGTGCCAGGGCTTCTTCCAGCTTCGCGCGAGCACCGCTGAGATCACCCTCCAGCAGAAGAGCTTACCCAAGTCCGTGCAGAGCATAGGCACGTTGTTTTTCATCGGGAATCCCTCTCCCCAGCGTCAGCTGCTCGAGAAATCTTTGCTTCGCGCCGGAAAGATCCCCCATCCGAGTCATCAACTCGCCGAGGTTGCCTACTGTGCGCGTAACACCAACTTTGTCGCCGATGTCGCGCAGCAACCGGAGCGACTCCTCGAAATCACGCTTCGCGTCGGCGAGTCGCCCCATATCCTGGTGTACGATTGCCAAGTTGCCCTGCACCGTAGCGGCGCGGCTCCGATCATTGAATCTGCGGTGTACCTGAAGCGCGCGTTCATACATCTTCTCGGCCTGCGCGAGATTGCCCTGACGCCAGTCGATGATGGCGATCCCATTCAGAGCGCGGGCCTCGCCCCCTTCATCGGAAATTTTGGTGCTCACTTCGAGCGATTCCTTAAACAGAGCACGGGCGCGTTTCAGATCTCCCTGGCTTCGTACCGCGTACGCCATATTGTTCAACGTAATGGCCACACCGTTTTCGTGTCCGATACGCCGGAAAATCCCCAGCGCTTCCTCGTATACTCTTCTCCCGCCTGAATGGTCGCCTTGATCGTCGAGGACATCGGCGATGTTCTTGAGGGCGCGCGCCTCTCCACCCGGATCCCCAACCGTCGCGAATATCTCCCTTGCCTTTCGCGCTGCTTCGAGTGCGCGACTTCGATCGCCCAGATTGTTCGACGCCCAGCAATCCCGCAGAAGCGCGTTCGCCAGGAGGAGGCGCGCACCGAGGCTCACCGCTTTCTCTGCAGCCTTGACGGCTGACGACTGTTCCCGTTTGAAGTCACCCACCGATTCGGCAATCGCCGCTTC
>DASSSG010000299.1:0-3468 GCA_035708545.1 Bryobacteraceae bacterium
TCAGCTCGAGATGATATCCTGAGTCGTCGCGCACGATCCGTGCGCCGGCTGATTCGTGAAATTCAGGGGAGTTAAACAAGGTGGGCCGTCTCCCAGGGGGGCGGCCCGTGGTGTTTTCCGGGACTCCGCGGGTGTGCCGCAGGCCACATGCCGTGACGTTGCGGCCGGCTGTCCGTCTATCAAACCGTTGAGCACGAATGGAGAAGCCATAGCGGCGCTCGGCGCAGGAAAACTTATCGGCATCATGGACGAGGCAGCCCTGATCCGGGCGGCACAGGCGGGGGATCAGCACGCCTTCGAGCAGCTCGTCCAGAATTATGACCAGGCAGTGCTGCGCCTTGCCATGAACCTGGTGCGCTCGGTCGAGGACGCGAGCGATATCTACCAGGAAGCCTTTCTGCGCGTGTACAGGAGCCTGCACACATTCCGGTTCGACTGCAGTTTTCATACGTGGTTGTACCGGATCGTGACGAACCTTTGCGTGGATCACCTCAGGAAACGAAAGGTCCGCAAAGAGGAGCCGACCGTGGTTCTGACAGGCGAGGGGCAACTGGATCGCATGGACGCCGTCCAGGAAGGGCGCGCGGAAGTCGATCCCGAGCGAAGGCTCATGAGTGACCAGCTGAGCTCGCGTATCCGCGATGTCCTTGCCCAGCTCACGGCGCGCGAGCGCCTGGTTTTCGAGCTGCGGCATTATCAGGGCATGCGCCTGCGTGCCATCGGTGAAGTGCTCGGAACTACAGAAGAGGCGGCAAAGAACTGCCTGTTCCGCGCGACGCAGAAGATGCGGGCTGCGCTGGGGGATTTTCTATGAGGTTGCGAGGACCGGCGATAGCCCGGCTGCCGCAGCCGTGGCGCCGTTCGCGGAACGGCGATGGAGTCAGGCATGAAATGTGAAGAAGCGGTGCGCGATCTGCCGCTGCTTGCCTATGGGGAGCTCTCGTTCGACGAGGAAGAAAGCCTCGAGCAGCATCTCGGGAGTTGCGAGAGCTGCAGACGCGAGTACGAACGGCTGCAGCGGATTCATGAGCAGGTCGATCGCGACGAAGCTCAGGTGCCTCCGGGACTGGTCGCCGAGTGCCGGCGCAACCTGCGGCTGAACATCGCTGCGGTTGCCGAACAGCGGCGCCAGCACGGGTTTTGGCAGCGGCTCCTTCCCGCAGTTCCGTTTCTGAAACCGGCAGGTGCGGTGGCGCTCGTTGCGACAGGTTTCTTCGGCGCGCGTTTGGTGGAACAACATGATACGCGAATTTTACCGGGGATGGAGCCGAGTTCGACAGCGGCGGCCGCCCTGTCGCCGGCATCGCGCGTCCGGTTTGTGGAACCCGGCGGCGACGGCCGGGTTCAGATAGTTGTCGAAGAGACGCGGCAGCGCGTGCTGTCCGGATTCACGAAGGACGAGGCAATTCGACGTCTGCTGGTCTCAGCCGCGCGGGAAGCATCCGATCCGGGACTGAGGGTTGAGTCGGTCGACCTTCTCGGGTCCGCCGCCGAAAATGCCGAGATTCGGCGTGTGCTTCTGTTTGCATTGCAGCACGATCCGAATCCAGGCGTGCGGCTGAAGGCGCTCGAGGGTCTGCGCGGCGCCGGCGCGGATCCGGAAACGCGAAAGACGCTGGCTCGCGTGCTGCTGACGGACGATAATCCGGGCGTGCGGACGCAGGCTATCGATCTGCTGATTCAGAAGAACGAGCCCGAGGTGGTCGGCGTGCTGCAGGAAGCTCTGCGGCGCGACAGCAACAATTATGTCCGGCTGAAGTGCCAAAAGGCGCTGCACGAGATGCGCGCTTCCGCGGAGTCATTCTGATGCGCGGCGCAAGTTGTGTCCTGCTGGCCGCGAGCCTCGTTTGCGCCGAGGCCGGGCAACTGAAGCGCGAAGGCGCGTACTGGGTCGAGGTCGTCACTGGCTCGATGCCTCTCATGAGCACGGCCCAGTTCCGCATTGGCACGGTCGGTGGCGTGGCGGTGCGCGGCGCCGCTGACGGACGCGTGAACTACGTCCTTCGAAAGCGCGTGCGCGCCCGGAGCGAGGCGCAGGCGCAGCGGCTGTTGACGGGCGTTCGCATCAGCACGGCACGGACACTAACGGTTCTGCAGCCACCGAATCATCCGGCGTGGGTCGATCTCGAGGTGAGGCTGCCGCGTGGGCTGCGGCTGGTCGCAGTGCGTACCAGGGCGGGCGACCTCAGTTTCGCCGGCCTGGACGGCAGCATCGACGTGGAGTCCCTGGCGGGCAATCTCACGATAGACGAGATCGGCGGAGGCGTGGCCGCGAAAACCGGAGGCGGCGAAATCCGCATCGGCCGTGTGGGCGGGCCTCTGCGCTGCGTTTCGGGCGGTGGCTCCATTCGAGTGGTACGAAGCGGTGGCGAAGCATGGCTGGAAACACGAGGCGGTGAAGTGTACGTGGGTGAAAGCGGCGGGCCCGTACACGCGGCCACGGCCGGCGGAAATATCGTTGTCGAGCGCGCCGGAAGCTGGGTATCGGCCAACACGGCGGCAGGGCGCATCGAGGTGCAGCACGCAAGGGGCGCGGTAAGCGCAGAGAACTCCGGCGGCTCCATCGAGGTAGGACCGGCGGCGGGCGCGCGCGTCGAAGCGAGCGGCGGGGCGATCCGGCTCCGCGGCACTTCGGGCGCTTTGCGCGCAGCAACCGATGTCGGCAGTATTCGCGCCGAGCTGATACGCGGTGTGATGCTCAAGGATTCGCTCCTGAGTACGGGCGGGGGTGACGTGACAGTGTTTATTCCCTCCAATCTGGCTCTGACGGTGAAGGCGCAGAATCCTGCGGGCCGGCCGGCTCGCATCGTGTCAGACTTTCCGGATTTTCTGCACCGCACGGCGGCGGCGATCCTCGAGGGATCCCTGAACGGGGGCGGGCCAGTGCTGACGATCTCCGCCTCCGGCGGCACGATTTATCTGCGCGAGCAGCGCTAGAGTCGCGCGGGTTGGGCTTCGGGCCCGAAAACTGTATCGAGGTTCTTATGAGGCTGCGATTCATTTTGTTACCGGCCTGGATGGCCGCGGCCGTGAGTGCGTACGGATGGAGTCCGTCCGCCGCGGCCGACAATCATGTGCAGGTGTTTGTGGGCGGTGCTCGCGGTGGCAGCTATCTCGGCATTGGTGTGGCCGAAATCGATGCCGAGCGCGCGAAGGCGCTGTCGCTGAAAGAAGAGCAGGGCGTCGAGATCACACGGGTCGAGGACGACAGTCCGGCGGCAAAGGCCGGCCTCAGAGTCGGAGATGTGGTGCTGCAATATAACGGCCAGCGCGTCGAGGGGACGGAACAGTTCATGCGGCTGGTGCGGGAGACACCCGCGGGACGGGAGGTCCGGCTGCTCGTCAGCCGCAACGGATCCCACCAGACGCTGGCAGTGAAAACGGGCACTCGCAAGGCGTGGACAATGCGGTCGGTCGAGCCGTTCCGGTTAGAGGTCCCGAACCTGGATTTCAGGGATTTTCACATGC
>DASSSG010000300.1:0-5181 GCA_035708545.1 Bryobacteraceae bacterium
CTACGTCGAAGCCGAGATTCACGTTCGCGTGAGGATGCACAGCGGCGTCGATCCGCGCCTCGGCACCCATGTATCGTGCATTGGCCTGCAGGTAGTCGGCTTGAATGAGCCCTTCCTCACGTTCACCGGTGGGAGCGAGAAACACAAATCCGGAGAAGCGGTAGTAGAAGGTATTTGCTTCCGCACGCACCTTCGAGCCATGGTGACGCAGAGAGGCCTCTATCCCGTTGCCTCGCTCGCGCCTGAGGTTCGGGTTGCCGATCTCGAATGCGAGATTCCCGATGTGCGGGCCATTATTGTAGAGTTCCTCCAGCGCGGGCGAGCGGAATGAGGAGGTGAAGTTGGTGACGAACGCCATGTCCTTCGTCAGCGGCACGCTGAGCCCAACAGAACCCGAAGCCCCGGTAAAGCGGCGCGCGCGCCGTCCCTCCGGATCATATTTGTTGTTTTCAATTCGTCCGCCAACCTGAATGCGGAAGCGCTCGAACCGGAACTGCTCGAGTGCGAATGCCGCGATCGCGTTCTGCGACACCGGCGGCGCGAGGGCTTCTGCGCCACGCGCAGTAAAGTCGCGATGCATTCCCCAAAATCCGAAGCTGCCGCTGAAAATGCCGGCATCATCCTTCTGGTGGAACATCCCCTGCCAGGTGAGTTGCTTGTTCGAGAACTGCGTGCCCACCTCCTCGCCTTCGAGTTCCTTGTGCGCCCAATCCGTGTAGCTCAGAATGCCGGTAATCTCGCTGATGGGACCGCCGAAGCTGCGCAATCCACCCTGCAGCCGTACGTTGTGTCGACGCCAGTCGAGGTCGACACCGGGACCTTCTTCACCCAGGATTTCGGCCGAAAAAGGAACACCGTAGAGGCCCTCTTGAAAACCATAGTTCAACGTGAACGTTCCACGCTCGCCATAACGGCCTGCGCCACCTGAAGCGTGCCGCATCCACGTACCTGAATTGGGAATGGTGCCGATCGGCGTTTTGTAGTCGCCGGTGCGCATCCCGCCACCACCCGCCCAGAGAAGCCAGTTCCGAACCCCGACTTCAAAATCCCCACTGCCACCCGCCTGACCGTTCGCGCTGCCGGCGACCCCACTGAGAGATCCGCGGACTCCTTCGTGCGGATGCTCGTGCAGCTCATGGTGCCGGGACAATATGTTCACAACACCGCCGATGGCATTGCTGCCATAAAGCAGCGTTGCCGGACCACGCACGACTTCAACACGTTCAACGGCCGTGGCATCCACCGGCTCTCCATGATCGGCGGACTGTGAAGACAACGTGCCAGTGCGCACCCCATCCTGGAGGACAAGAACGCGATCGCCGTCGAATCCACGTATCACCGGCCGCGTAGTGCCGGGTCCGAAGCTGCGTTTCGCGATGCCTGCTTCATGATCCAGCACGTCTCCGAGCGAGGTAGAACTGGCCCGGGTCGTCAACTCCGAACCCTCGAGCGCGGTGACGGACTGGAAGGTTTCGAGCGTGGTTTCTTCGCGGCCCGACGCCGTGACGGTAATCTCCTGCCGCAAGCCGGCGATGGCGAGCTGAAGGTCCACTTCCGCGACACCGCCGGGAAACACCGTAACGGTACGTTTCTCGTCGGCGAGAGCGTGCACGTGCGCCACGACGTCATAGGTGCCGGCGGGAACATTGCGAAATTCGAACGTCCCGTCCACACCGGTCTCGACGGTGCGCCGCAGTTGAGGAATCGTAACACTGGCATGATGAAGTCGCGAGCGGTCGGCTTTCAGACTGACGGTGCCCCGGATTGTCCCGGTGTTTTGAGCTAAAACAGCAATTGCAATGAAAAATAGTGCAACAAGCCTGTACACGGATCTAACCTTTCCTTCGAAAACACAACGCGCCGCCTAAGCGGCCAGGGCGGAGGTTGACGAGAGGTCAGGCGGCCGGAGGCGCGCGGGGCTGTTTGGCCTCGAGAGCCGGCGCCGCCGGAAGGGATATCAGGGCCGGTGCCGACAGCACGTCGGACGTCTCGTGCGGCACCGGTAACGTGAGACTGCCGGAGGGAGCTTGAGCAGCTTGTGTCGGCTGGCAGAGCGCACAATCGTGCGTCTTGGCCGATAAATGCAGGTGATCGCTGGTGGCACTTGCGAGCGCAATTCCCGCAAGCGCGAGCAAGAGAATCGCGACCGTAACGGTTCTCGCGCGTGCGACCATTGATCACATTATATGCCCCAAATGTTGGATCTGACTGTAGCCCGACGCAGGTCGCGATCACGTGCTTGACGGCCTAATCCGGAGTGGCCGTCGAAGAGCCCAGGCGAAATGCTGCTTCGGACGAAATCAGCCGCAGCCCCGCAGATTCATCAGCCTGCGGTTACCTGCGGTTCTGTCCGCCGGTGGCGGCGGTCGTTCTGAGGCTCAAGGGCGGTCGGTTACAGGTACTCCGCTCTTTGAGCTAACCTCGGTCAATTCGCGAAAAACGGCGCTTCCGGAATGTGGCGTTTCAGCGATGATGCCCACGCGTAACGGCGCGTTCGATTTTCGAGCGTTCCTCGAGTGTGCGCAGCCCGTCGAAGCTGCCTCAGGTTCCATCGAAGTCGAAGCAAAGTTCGAACCGAGCACAGGTAATGGGGCGAGAGCGCCGCGCCACTTCAGGAACATACGGTTCCGTGGCGGTTAATGAACCATGAAGTGGCAGTCACTGCCATTTCATGGTTCAAGTCACAGCAAACCCGTCGAGCGGCCGATAATCCCTCCTCGTACCTGTCCACGATGGAGCGGCTGAGCCTGGCCGCCACTACGACACCGATTGCCCGTAGCCGTTCCCGAGGCCTCGCGCTCGATACCTGTCCGCATCAGTGCACATGGGATGTCTGAGTGGCTACGCGACGCGGTTGCGTGTGGTTCGCACCAACATTCAACGCCATGATGACTTTCCGGTCCCGGACGTATAGAGTCGTGCCCGCGAGCGTCGGAATGGTCCACGCATTGCGGCTGAGTACGGGAGCCCGCGAGAGGATCTCGAGACTACCGTCCGGATTGGGCCTCGCGATCGTGAGCCAGCCGTCCTCGTCGAGAATGATCAGTTTCCGGTCCGCCTGGAGGAAATTCGCGTTGGCAAAGCCGCGAGCGGACCAGCGGGTCTCCCCGGTCCTGATATCGACAGCCGTAAGGAAGCTCGGTCCGTGGTAGCCACGTGACAGGTACATCGTGTTACCGGTGAGCAGCAGATTACTGAAGAGCGACTGCAATTTGTTATTGCGCCACAGGTGCTCGACTGTTGTCTGCGAGCCGGCGGTCGTGATGCGGAGCGCGGTGGAGCCGACGCCATAAGCCCCGGAGAAGACAAGAATGCGATTTGCTGCATCCCATACCGGAGTGCTGCAGAACGCCATCCCCGGGTCCGTCCCCGTCAGGCGAGACCACAGAACTTTGCCATCGTGCGGATCGACGCCGAGGATTTGCTGCGCGCTGAGGACGACCACCTGATCGCGATCGCCGGCTCTTATGAGAACCGGGGAACTATACGCATTCCGGAAGCTGAGGGCTGCCCATGCAATTCGTCCCGATTTCTGATCGAATGCAGCAACGGCTCTGCCTTTCCCGCCCGCGACGATGATCAGCTTGTCGCCGTAAGGCAGCGGGTGTGACGAGTAGCCGAAAGCAGCCCGGGTGCCGCCAAGCTCCGCATAAAGATCACGCTTCCAGACGAGTTCGCCTGTCGTCGTATTGAGTGCATGCAGTTTCCCGGTGGCTCCGACCGTGAATATCAGATCACCTGCGATTTGCGGCATCACGTGAGGACCGGAGCCCTGGTCGGATCGGAAGTTGACCTCATAGGCGAACTCCCATTTCGTCCGGCCCGTCGCCGTATCCAACGCAGCGACAACCTCCTGATCGCGGCTGAAAATCTGCCATGCCGCCGCGTTCTGGCGGTACATCGTATACAGCGTGTCGCCGCGAACGGCTATCGCAGAGTAGCCCTCGCCGAGTTTGCGTTCCCACAGTTTCGGAGGGCCGCCGGCGGGCCACGAATCGGCGAGCCGATCGGACGCGTGAACCCGAAAATCGCGCTGAGGGCCGCCCCACAGTGTCCAGTCCGCCGAGTAGGAAAGAGCGGCAGCCATGGGAAACAAAAGCAGCGCGCACGACCGCATGGGCAATCGCCTTGAGGTCTGGTTGTTGCTCGCTGCCTGTCGCCGCACGATGTGCCTGCCTCGGCACTATTTCGCCGCAGCCCACCCGATCAGATTCACCCATGGCAGCACTACTGGCCTGGTTGAGACCGCGGGCAACGCTTGTTCGCGGCCTGACTCCAGATCGAGCCAGCGCACGATCAACGCAAGTACTGCCGCCGGTTTATAGGTGCGCTGCTCCTCGACGAACGCAACCGTGCCGCCGTCCGGCGACACACGAAAGAAGTCGAGCACACCCGTCGCCGACGTCCTGTAGTCGCGGCGTGCTTTGCTGCCCGTTTCAGTTATATACAGGAATGACGAAGGCGCCGGACCTGAATACAGATTTCGCCCGCCGCTTAGAGGCGCGACCAGGTTGGAAATGCGCGCCGTCCGCGCCGGCGCGGACCCATCGGTTTTCATCATGTAACTGCCCACGCGGCGAAACGACGCTTTGGATGTCGCGTCGTCATCGCCCGTGTCGAGCGTGAAAAATATTTGCTGGCCGTCCGGCGAAAAGCCGATGTTCGTTACCAGGCAGTCGAGCGCGACGCGGCTCAAATCGATGCGGCGCAGCAAGGTTCCCTGGCTGGTCTCGCGAAGGTGCAGCCAGGGCTTGCCATTCTCGTACGTCAGATAACCGGCGCGCGCGCCGTCCGCATCCGCGAAGAGATTCCGGAAGTTGCTGCCGGTCTCGCCGCTGCCTTCGATGTCGAACACTTTCCGCGCCACGTTTGAGCCATCCATCTCGAGTTCGTATATCGAAGCCGGAGATGTGGGCCAGCCGCCGGCGTAATTCTTTCGTGGCATGCCGCGGGCGAAAATTCTGCCGCCGGCTGCGACCATGGTCTGCCGCTCGCCGCCCCCTGGATAGGCCGGCAGCAACAGCCAGTCCAGACCCGCGTCGGAGAACACGACGCGGCGCTTGCCCGTCTGGATATCCACGGCGATGATTTCGGTCCGTGCGATGCGTGGAAACGGCGTCGGATCACCGCTGCTCAGCGAGTAAAGCAGGGCTTCCCCGGCACCCACGTGCGTCCTGAAGA
>DASSSG010000301.1:0-2905 GCA_035708545.1 Bryobacteraceae bacterium
CGCGGGTGAGCCTGTCCATGTCGGGCGGTGATCCGTCCTCGCGGGTGGCACGCCTGAGCTCCGCGCCGAAATCCCCGGCCTCAGGGGCCGGCAGCGCGAGGACGACTTCGTACTCGCCAAGATGCTTCGATTCGGGGGGAGTGCGTCGTGAGCTGAGGAGCATCGCTTCGGGCCCGAGTTCCTGAGATGCTTTCGCAATGGCCGCTTCGACGGATTCGGAGTAGTACGACTTCACCTTCATTGGCGTGATCCCTTTCCGCTCACTGGATGAGTCCCAGCGAGACCACTTTCACGCCGGCCGGTATTTCGCTGTGCGCAATGACCATCAGATTCGGAATCGCGTTTTCCGTGATCTGCCGCAAAAAGAAGCGAGCGCCCGACGTAGTCAGGGTGACGACCGGCATTTCGGGCGCCCCAACACTCCTCTGGATGTGTTCGACAATTTCCCGAATCCGCTGGGGAGGCAAACTCAGGTGACTCATCGCATCGGCGTGCTCGACGGCGCCCTCGATGCTCTGCTCGATCGCAGGATCGAGAAACCAGGCACTCAGTTCGGAATTCGGATTCAGATATGGTTTGACGACGAGGCGGCGAATGCCCTGTCGCACGTACTCGGTGAGGAGCACGTAATTGCGGGTCACGGCCGCGGCCTCACCGAGGGATTCCACAATGGTACTGGCGTCCCGAATCGAAACCCGCTCACGCAGTAAGTTCTGAAAAACCTTCTGCACACCTGCGAGAGGGAGCAATTTGGGAACCAGATCCTCCACGGCTTTCGGATTCATCTCCGCCACGCGATCCAGAACTTTCTTCGCATCCTGGCGAGAGAAAAGTTCCCACGAGTGGCGTCGGGCGCTCTCGGCGAGGTGTGTTCCGAGAACGCTCAGGGGATCGACGACCGTGTATCCCGCGCTTCGCGCCTTCTCCGCGGCGGCCTGCGGCACCCAGACGGCGGGTATTCCAAACGCAGGTTCGCGAGTGGGAGTTCCCTCTACCGGAGCCGCTCCGCCCTTTGACGGGGCGATCGCGAGCTCCATGCCCTGCGGCAGCTCGAAACGGGCGATCTCAGCGCCTTTCAGTGAGATCGTGTACTCACGGGCGCGCAGCGACACGTTGTCGGTTACGCGCACCGGAGGCAACACGAACCCGAGGTCCGCCGCGAGCTGCCTGCGAATGCCGGCGATGCGCTTCATCAAAGGCGAACTCGCGCCCCCGTCGACGAGCTTGACGAGGCCGAGACCGAGCTCTACGGCGAGCGGTTCCACTGCAAGGGTCGCCTCGATAGTGTCCCTGGCCGGCGCCTGCGCTTTCGGAGCGGGGAGTGCCTGTTTCGCCGCAGCAGCGCGACGGACGTGCCAACCGGCATAGCCGGTGGCGGCTCCAAGCAGGAGAAAGGGAACCGTGGGCAGACCGGGAAACGTTGCCATAGCCGCTAAAACACCTCCGGCGAGCATCAGCGGCTGCGCTCTGCTGAATACCTGCCGTCCGAACTCGGCGCTGATTTGTGTGTCGGTGCTCGCCCGCGTCACGATCAGTCCGCCGGAGACCGAAATCATGAGAGCCGGAATCACGGTCACGAGTCCGTCGCCGATGGTCAATACGGTGTAGGTTTCGAGCGCGCGCCGCAGCTCCAGACCATGCTGCAGGACCCCGATCAGGAACCCGGCGACGATATTGATCACCGTGATCAGGATGCTGGCGACCGCATCGCGCTGGGTAAAGCGCGAAGCCCCGTCCATGGCGCCATAAAACTCGGCTTCGGCCGACAGTGCTTTGCGACGGCTGCGCGCCTCGGTTTCGTCGATCAGGCCTGCGTTCAGGTCGGAGTCGATCGACATCTGCTTTCCGGGCATCGCATCAAGCGTGAACCGAGCGGTGACTTCGGAAATGCGGACCGCGCCGTGGTTAATGACGACATACTGGATCGCGATCAGAACGAGAAAGATCACGAAGCCGATAATGTAATTGCCGCCCACGACAAAATTGCCGAAAGCCTCGATAACGTGCCCGGCGGCGGCCGTACCCGAATTGCCGTTCAGCAGGATCAGCCTGGCCGAGGAGATGTTCAAAGCCAGCCGGAACAAGGTCAGCAGCAGCAGCGTCGTGGGAAAAACGCTGAACTCGACCGGTTTGATGATGTAAATAGATACGAGCAGCACGATCACGGAAATCGTGATGTTCGCGCTGATGAGAACGTCAAGCAGGAACGCGGGTACCGGCGTGATCATCGCGAGCACGATCGAGAGCACGGCGATCGGCACCGCAATCTGCCCCCAGGGGATGCGGCCAATAAGGCTGAGGCCGCCCGCCGCCGTCGCCGCGGCCCTGACCTGCGCGGCCGGCGCGCCTGCCGCGGCCATCAGTTACGAACTCCGCGGCTCAGCCTGAAGATATAGGCGAGCACCTCCGCCACCGCGCGATACAGATGCGGCGGGATTTCCTGTCCGACGTCGACGCTCTTGTACAACGCCTGCGCGAGCGGCGGGTTCTCGACGATGGGTACATTGTGCTCGACCGCACGCTGTTTAATGCGCAGCGCCAGATAGTTCCTGCCCTTCGCGAGCACGGCCGGCGCGGCCATTGAATCGAGCTCGTATTTGATCGCAACCGCGAAGTGTGTCGGGTTGACGACAACGGCCGTCGCGTTCGGAATCTCCTTCATCATGTTGCGGCGCAGAAGATCGCGTTGCAGGCGGCGGATACGCGCTTTGATCTGCGGATTACCTTCGAGCTCTTTGTGCTCTTCGCGGATTTCCTGATGCGTCATCCGGAGATCGGCCATGTACCGGCGGCGTTGCCGGTAGAGATCGACCGCGCCGATGAGAAAGAAGACGAAAGCGGCCTTCCACAGCAGATCGCGAAACGCATCGGCGACGCGCAGAGTCCCGGTCTCGACGCTGGCCAG
>DASSSG010000302.1:0-10269 GCA_035708545.1 Bryobacteraceae bacterium
CTCACCTCGAAATCGTGAATCTCGGGGTGGCCTGCGGGGTTGTGCTGGAGATGGAAGCGGCCGGGTATAGGATCTCCGACCCAGTCGTAAGTGGTCGCTTTCCGCAGCAGGGGGCCCTTGCTTCCGGTCCACAGGCTGCGAATGATGCGGTGCTTCGGATCATAATTGGGAGCCTCCGGATCTTCGTTCATGTACAGGCCCGCGAAGCGACGCAGGCGCTGCCGATAGCGCTCGTCGGTGGGATCGGAAAGGCCCATCAGCATGAACCCGCGGCTTCCCTCTCCGATGTGGAACCAGTCCGACATCGGTATGAACTCCTTGTAATAAGAGCCATCTTTAGCGATGTCGGTTTTAGTGCTCTTCACGGCTCTGTATTGCTCGAGATGCCCTTCGTAGGCTTTCTTGAACAGCCGCAGGACGGAGTCCGACCCGCCCAGCGCGTGCAGCAGCGTCCAGTTATAGAAGGTCTCGATCGCGTCGTCCGGCCCGTCGTTGAGCGTGCCCCAGCGTGGCGTGTGGAGCAGATAACCGCGCTCGTCAAGGTACATCGACGCAAAGCGCTCGCAAGCGCGCGAGCTCGCGCTCAAGAGCTCGCGTTCGAGCAGAGCCCAGGTGGGTGGCGGCAGGGGCTCGCGGATGACCAGAACAGCTTCGGCCGAGTTCAGGAGCGCGGGCAACAGCAGACCGGGCAGCAGTGCTCGAAACACCCAACTATGATAAGCACAGGTTTCGCAAGGCATGGCCGAGGAACGGATATCGCGCCGCACACTGCTGCTGGGGAGTGTCGCATTCGCCGCCGGCCACTCGCTGGTCATCGACACCCATATGCATGTCTGGTCGCAGGACTTTCAGCGCTATCCGGTCAATCCCCCGGAGCCGGGCATCAAACCGCTTACCGAGGACGGCAGCGCCGAGCGGCACGTCCTAGAAATGCGCGAGCACGGTATCGATCGCAGCGTCCTCGTGCAGCCGAGGCAGTACGGCTGGGATAACCGATACATCGCCGACTCGGTACGCCGGTATCCGCAACGCTTCGTCGGACATGGTCTCATCGATCCACACGACCCGAACAATGCGGCGGTGCTGGAACGTGAGGTGCGGGACAACGGTCTCGCGGGCATGCGTCTCAGCCCCATCTATCATCCGAAAGAACAATGGCTGAACGCGCCGCCGAATCATGCCTTGTGGCGCAAGGCTGCGGAGCTCGGAGCGATCTTCAACGTATTCATTGCCGCGCCGCAAATCCCGCAGCTCGAAGATATGGTCCGCCGGTTTCCCCACGTCAAGGTGGTTGTGGACCACCTGGGACGTCCCGAGATCACCAACCGGCCGCCCTGGGCGGAGGACGCATCCCTGCTGCGTCTTGCGTCATGCCCGAACGTGTGGGTGAAGTTCAGCGAGCTGTATATCATCTCGAAAACGAAGAAATATCCGTATACCGACGTCCACCCGTTCGCACACAGTGTCTATGATGCCTTCGGTCCGCGACGGCTGCTGTTCGCTACCGGGATGGTCGGAAGCACGCGGCGGATCCCGCTCGCCGACGAACTGCGCCTCGTGCGGCACGACATCCCTTTTTTCCGGGTTGCGGACAAGCCCTGGATTCTCGGGCGAAACGCCCTCGCAATCTGGAGATGGAAAAGCTGAGACGAAGCCGAATAGCGAGCTAATCGGCAACCGGCGCGACGATAATGGGCGTGGTGGTCGGCGCCTGCGAGCCTGCTTCGGGCTCGATGCTGACGGCCACAGCGCCGAGTGTCGTTACATCCACGGGTCCGGGTGCTACATGCAACGCATTGCCGGACTGATCGGCCTTAAACAGGCCGGCGGGTTTCGGCGCGCCGCCTTTGGGAATCACCCACAACTCGAACGTTCTGCCCTGCGGCAGCGCAGGCAGATTATTGGCGATGAGCAGCACGCCACGATCCTTGTTGACGAGCACGCGGCCGCGCGGTCCGGGCGCGAACGTCACCGCTTTGGTCTGCGGATCGTTCAGCAGCTCGATGACCTGCCGCATGCGCGCTACCTCCGGCGTCTCGGGAACCGGGAGCGAGCGGAACAGCAGCACGCCCACAAGCAAGCCCGCCACAGCCGCGGCCGGTGTGCCCAGCCAGTTCCAAACGGAGCGTCTGGAGACGCCGCCCACGGACGTGATCACGCGCTCTCGCAGCCGGCGCGAGGGCGCGACATCGGGGACCATGCCAAGGACAGCGGTGTTCACTTCATAAGCGCGCTTCACACCCGCGGTGCAGGTCTGGCATCCGTTCCGCAGATGCTCCTCGAGCGCGCTTCGCTCCGGGTCCTCCAGGAGACCGAGTGCGTGGAGTTCGTAATCCTCCCGCAACTCCTCGCAGGTCATACCGCGAGGGCCTCCGCCCCAAGCTCCTCGCGGAGCGCACGCAACGCTGCCCGCGTCCAGGTCTTGATCGTGCCCAGCGGCTGTTTCATGCGGGCTGCCATCTCGCTCTGCGAGAGGCCTTCATAATACGCCAGCTCGATAACCAGCTTCTGGTTCGGAGTGAGCTTTTCGAATGCCGTTCGCAGCCGCCGGGCGCGGTCGGAATTGAGGATATCCGCCTCGACGTCGGTGAATACCGCCGGCTGTTCGCTCTGCTCCAGCTCAAACGCGTTCTTCGCCATGCGCCCTTCGATAGAGCGAATGTAATCGATCGCGCGATTCCGGGCGGCCGTCATGACCCACGGCCCGAGGGTGCCCCGCTCCTGATCGAATCCCTGTGCTCGATTCCAGATGCGAAGGAACGTTTCCTGTACGAGATCCTCGGCGGCTCCCGCGTCCTTCACGATACGGAAGATCAGCGCGTAGGCGGGCCGGCCGTACCGGTCGTACAGGTCGGCCATGGCCTGCGGCTCACGCCGCTTGAGACGCTGGGCAATTTCGCGATCGTCCGTCGAGGAAATGGCGGCGAACAGAAGCGGAAGCAGCAGCACGCAGGGATCTACGAGACCCGCTCGGCTGCCGGATTTCCCGTACGCGCTCACCCGCGGCCTGGCCGGAACAACCACGTGTAAAGACCCCCGATAGCCAGCAGCAGAGCGCCCCACCAGACATCCGCGCGCAGGTTCGCAAGAACCACCTCATGCGTCGGAGTCACGAGGAATGCCGAAGCAAAGATGATCGCGCCATAAATGAGCAGCAGGATACCGATGAAAAACCAGATAGAGACCAGCCCTCGGCCGTGGTGCATCACGCGCTCCTCACCAGAAAATCACCTGAAGCAGTACGAACACCGCCCCAACAATGACGGCCCAGAACCACGGCCGCTTGTACACCGGATATACATCTTCTGACGGCAACGGCGTGACACCGTAGACGAGTCCGACGAGCTCTTCAGCCGGTTTCGGCCGGGTAACCATACTTACCAGGACCGTGACCAGAACGCACACAACCCAGGACCACAGCCCTCGATACATGTTCTCAGCCATATCTTTCGCGCGTGTCGAAAGGGCGATGTAGGCAAGCGCTGAGGGATCCACCTTTACCCACGCCCACATGGCGATCGAGGACACCGTGCCCGCAAGCAGACCCCAGAACCCGCCCGCCGGCGTAGCGCGCTTCCACAACATTCCGAGCAATACGGTGCCGAACAGCGGCGCTATGAAAAAGCTGAACAGCGCCTGTACGTAATCCATGATGCTCAGGAACGACATCACCAGGTACGCCGTACCGATACTGACGAGCACGCCGATGATCGTGCACCAGCGGCCCATCGAGACCAGCTGCCGGTCCGTCGCGTCCTTCCTGAACAGCGCCCTGTAGATGTCATAAGTCCATACTGTGGCGAAGGCGCTCACGTTGCCGGCCATGCCGGACATAAAGCCGGCAATCAGCGCCGTGATGCCAAGGCCGAGCAGTCCTGGCCCCAAATACCGGGCGAGCATCAGCGGCAGCACCTCGTTGTAGCTGTGGCCCCCGCTGGCCAGCGCTTCGCTTTCTCCCACCAGCCTCGTCGGCAGCAGCGCGAGTCCCAGCAATCCCGGCAGGATCACAATGAACGGCACCATCATTTTGAACGCGGCTCCGATGATCGGCGCGAGCTTCGCCGACCGCAGGTCGCGCGCGGCGAGCACTCGCTGCACGACCAGGAAATCCGTGGTCCAGTAGCCGAACGAGATGACCCAACCGAGGCCGAGCACGATGCCCGTCCAGTGGATGCCCATCGGGTTGTCGGAAAACGAGCCGAGCGTCCGCCACAGGTGCGTGTAATCGTTGCCCGGGAAATTCGAGTGAATGCGTGCGACCACGCCGTCCCATCCGCCGGCTTCAATCAGCCCCAGGATCGGGATCAGCAGGGCGCCCAGCCAGATGAGCACGAACTGCAGAACCTCGTTGAAAATCGCGGAGAGCAAGCCGCCGAGAGCCACGTACACCGCGACAGTCAGCGATGACGCCCAGATGCTGAAGTGAATGTCCCACCCGAGGACGACCTTCATCACCAGGGCCATCGAGTACATGTTGATGCCGCTCATCAGCACCGTCATGAACGCGAAGGAAATCGCCGACAGCGCGCGGCTTGGCTCGCCGAAGCGCAGCTTGAGATAGCCGGGCACGGAATGCGTCTTCGAGATGTAATAGAACGGCATCATGATGATGCCGAGGAACAACATGGCTGGAATCGCGCCGATCCAGTACCAGTGCGTCGCGAGAATGCCGTACTGATACGCGGCCGCGGCCCAGCCCATCAGTTCGAGCGAACCCAGATTCGCGGCGAGAAAGCTCAGTCCCGCAACCCACGCCGTCATCTCGCGCCCGGCGAGAAAGAAATCCTCTCCGGTTTTCGTGTGGCTCTTGAGATAAATTCCGATGCCGAGCACGATCGCGAAATAGATCGCAATGATCAGGATGTCCGGAACCGACAACGAGATCAGGCGCGAACCTCGGTCGGCCTGCAGCAACCACAAGCACAGTGGAGTCATCATGAACGGGGGATCGAACCATGAAGATATCACTTGTGGGCCGGTTCGCGATATAAGTAGTGGGGGTAGTTTCATGAACCGGCGGACGTTTATCGAAACAACTGCACTCGGCGGTGCGGCGGCTGCCGCGGCACGCCCGGACGGCACGTCGCTGCCGGAGCCGGCGATCGTGGGTAATCTCGAGCGCCAAAGCGGCATGGCGCCGATTGAGGGAGCGGTTTGGTACAAGGCGGCCGCGCGGGGCGACGGCCTCGAATGGCGCTTCCCGGCGGGCACCCTGCAGAAAGCGACATGGCTGTGGTCGGACATGCTGCTCGACGGCATGGATCTGGCTGTCTGGCTGCTGTACCTCTACGAAGAGGGCGAAAAGCCGAGGCGGTTCCGTCTCATGTTCGGCGCCCTGGCACAGTGCGGCTTCCGTGTGCGCGTGCCGCTTGCGGCCGTGGACCAGAGCAGGTGGCTCATCGAACGCGAGGGCGCTTACCTGAAGCCGTTGGTCGGCGGCGATCGCGTCGACTTGTCTAAGGTGAGCCGGATGACGCTCACGTTAGATCGCGGCGCGCAGCCGGTGCGCTGGTGCATGACACCGCTCGCCGCAACCGCCACCGAGGTGAAGCGGATCGAGAAGCCAGTGCTTCCGAAAGGCAAGCTGCTCGATGAACTCGGCCAGAGCACGCTGCACGAGTGGTCCGCGAAGACGCGATCGGTCGCCGAGCTGAAGCAGCGCGTTCAGGGCCAGCTCGATAGTGCACCGCGACAGAAGTGGCCCGACGAGTTTTCGCGCTGGGGCGGATGGAAAGCGAAGAAACTCGGTGATCCGGCCGGCTTCTTCCGCGTGCAGAAGGAGGGCGGCCGCTGGTGGCTGGTCGATCCGGACGGGTACGCGTTCTGGTCCAACGGTCCCGATTGCGTGCGCGTCGACTGCGATGCGCGTTATGACGGGCTGGAGACCGCGCTCACGTGGATGCCGGAGGCGAACGGCGATTTCCGTGATGCGTACGGCACTCGGATCGGAGGCGGGGCCGAGCGGAAACATATCAACTACCTGGCCGCGAACATGATTCGCTCTCTCGGCGCGGCGGGTTGGCGCGAGAAGTGGGCCCGGATCGCCCTTGCTGAGCTCAGGCGTATTCGCTTCAACACGGTTGGCAACTGGTCGGAATGGGAGTTCGCGCAGAAGGCGAAGTTTCCTTACGTGCGGCCGCTCAGCTTTCGAGCGCAGCGCAGCGGCTGGGTGTACCGCGATTTTCCGGACGTCTTCCACGCTCAGTTTGCCGCCGATGCGGATGAGTACGCCTCGCAGCTCGCGACCAGCGCCAACGATCCGGCGTTTATCGGGTATTTCCTGATGAACGAGCCTGTATGGGGCTTTTCCTCCGAGTTGCCGCCGGTTGGCATGCTCTACAACACACCACAGTGTGTGACCCGCGGCGAGCTCACGAAGTGGCTGCGCGCGAAGTATGACGGCGACGCGGCGCTCGCGGCCGCCTGGAAGATGCCGGCCACCTTCGAGCGCGTGGCGCAGGGCAAGTGGCAGGGCACGTTCTCACCCGAAGCCATTGCCGACCTGCGCGCGTTCGGCACGCGCATGGTCGATGTGTACTTCTCGACGATTTCGAAGGCGTGCCGTCGAGCCGACCCGAAGCATTTGAACCTCGGCATGCGCTGGCAGGGTATTCCTCCTGACTGGGCAGTGGAGGGCATGAAGCACTTCGACGTGTACAGCCTGAACAGCTACCGGCCGAAGTTCCCGCGCGAGACCTCGGACAAGATCAACGCACTGCTCAATATGCCCACGTTGGTGGGTGAGTGGCACTTTGGCGCCGTGGATGTCGGACTGCCGGCGTCCGGTCTCATGCACGTCGCCAGCCAGGCAGACCGCGGGCGTGCGTACCGGGTCTATCTCGAAGATGCCGCCGCGCAGCCGAACTGCGTCGGTGCACACTGGTTCACTCTGTATGACCAGTCGGCGCTCGGGCGGTTCGACGGGGAGAACTACAATATCGGGTTCCTCGATATCTGCAACCGGCCGTACGAGGAGATCGGGAAGGCCGCGATCGCAAGTCACGAGCGGCTGTACCAGGTTGCGGCCGGACAGGTGCCGCCAGTCAGCGACGCGCCGAAGTATCTGCCGATCGTGGCACTCTGATCGTGGTGCTCTGATCAATGACACGCCGGCGATTCCTGACGCTTCCCGCTGCTGCGCTCGCACAGCAGCCGGTCCGGCCGGCCGGCATCAGGCCGCTGCGCATAACGGCCGTGAAGACAATCGAAGTCCGCGGCGTCCTGACCGGCAAAGGCCTCGTGCTCCCGTGGGATCCGAAAAAAATCCCGCAGGACACACGTGATTACGTCATCACGCAGATGTTCACGCGTGAGGGCCTCGTCGGCACGAGCGTGGATGGCGAATATCGGCTCCCGAAAGGCATCGGAGCGGACATCCAGTCGCGCGCCGAAGCATACTTCGTGGGCAAGGATCCGTTCGATATTGAACGTCACAACGCCGAGTTCTTCCAGAAACAGCCGCGGACACCTCGTACTTTTTATCTCGACATCGCACTGTGGGACATCATCGGCAAAGCGTGCGGCCAGCCACTGCACCGGCTCTGGGGGTCGCACACGACGCGCGTGCGGCCGTACGCCGCGACCGTCCACTTCAACAAGTCACCCGAGGAACGCGCGCAGGACGCGCTGGCATATTACGAGAAAGGCTTCCGTGCCATCAAACTCCGTCTGCATCACGAACACGCCGAAGACGATCTCGCCCTCGTGCGCGCCGTAATGAACGCCGTGAAGGGCAAGATGGACGTGATGGTCGACGCCAATCAGGCCGGCAAGAAGGCCGCAGATCCGCCCCCGGTGTGGGACGTCGACCATGCGATTCGCATGGCGCGTTCGCTCGAGGATTTGGGCCTCTACTGCCTCGAGGAGCCGCTCGGCCGGTACGCGTATGACGATCTCGCCCGCGTGCGCCGGCAGCTGAAGCGCATGCATCTGGCAGGTGGCGAAGGAAACGTCGGTCTCGCCGATTTTGCCGAGATGCTCCGCAAACAGGCGTATAGCTACGTGCAGCCCGATCCCGTACAGAGCGGTCCGGTTTCCCAGGTGCGCAAGATCGCCGCCATGGCCGAAGGGTTCGGGGCGATGTTCGGTCCGCATCACGGGAAGAGCGGCGTCGGAATGCTCGTGAGTCTGCACATGCAGTGCTCGGCGCCGAACAGCGGGTATCTCGAGTATATGTACGATCCCGGCTTCTGGAATCCCGAGGGTTTTCAGGTCGGGTTTGAGGCGCCGTGGCCCGTCAGTCGCGACGGCTACGTTGACGCGCCGGTGGCGCCGGGCCTGGGCGCGCCATGGGATCGGCGCTTCTTTGCGAAACACGGGCTGCACCATCCGTGAACTCGTGCGCGCCGACGTCGAAGGCGCTGCCTGACGGAATCGCGGCCCCGTAGTAGTCGCGCCGGCCCGGATCGATTCTGAACAGCGCGCGCAGGTCGAGTCCGGCATCGATCGCAGGCGACCCTGCAGGCAACTGGTACTCGTGCAGTGTCTCCAGTTGGTCGGGGTCCGTGAGCAGGCCGTTGCCATCCTTGCGCAGGCGCGGATCGGCATAAATGCCCACCAGCCGGCCCTGCCATTGCTCCTGGCCCGTTGCCGCCGTCCATGCGCCGAGGTCCGTATACGAATCCACATGGAATCCGCGCTCGCCGACGGACCAGTAGAGGTTTCCGACAAAGCGGCCCTTTTCGGCGCCGCCTTTGATCTGTGGCCCCTGGCTGACGAAGATGTTGTTGTAGAACGTGAATACGGGCATCGGCCCCGTATAGTCCTTCGCAACTCCGAACGCCACCGCCGAGCCCTTGCTGTTGAAGATCGTGTTGTTGTGCACGAGAGTGCTCTTCATCCCGGGCCCGCCGACCCAGACGAAGATGCCGGCATCGTGGTCCTTCAGGCCATCGTCCTGGCTGATGTTGTAGCGGACGACGTTGTCGGCGAACGTGCCTGCGCCCGCATACTGGCAGATCAGATATCCCGTCCCGAAGTTACTGTGCGAGTAGTTGTACTGCACGATCGCGTTGGTCACTCCGCCGTCGAGATCGAAACCGCCGCCGTCCTGTCCCGTGCTGCGATTGTGGTGCGCGACATTGAACTGGATCACTACGCGATCGGAATCGTAGGTCCAGATGCCGACCGGACCGTTACCCGTCCAAGGCTGGTCCCAGCCGTTATAGCGCGCTTCGCAGTGCTCGATGAGCGCGCTTCGGACCCTGCCGATGACGATGCCGTTACCGCTGTGGTTGCGGCGGATACCCGGATCGCCCGGATTGTTCTCGGCGAGCGAGTAACCGACATAGATGTTCCGCGACATTGCGCCGGCCGAGCTGATGCCCGCGAAGCCGTTTTCGTGGGCGTGGATGTGGGTGATCCGTGCGTTTTCGACGCCGTCCAGCTCGATGCCCGACCGCCGGAACCCGGACACCTCGATATGATCGGCCTCAACGTTCGTCGACGCCTTGAAGAGCAGTCCCGATGTCGTGTTGCCCGTCTTCCGGCCGGCGCCGGTCAGCTTCAGATTGCGAACCGAGACCCCGGTCGCGCCTTCGACGACCATGGCCTGAGCATTACCCGCACGAATCGTGGCCCGGCCGTCGCCGTAGGATGTAATCGCGAGTTTCTGCGTGCCGGCAGCGATGCGGAGCGTCCCCGCGAAAACCTGACCGCCTTCGAAGAGAACGCGATCACCGGGCGCGAACGTCTGCGCGTTTAGCTTGTCGATCGTACGCCAGGGCTTCGCCAGCGTGCCGGCTCCGGAGTCGTCCCCGCGAGGACTCACATAATAATCTCGCGCCGCCACGGATGACACCGAAATCACGGCGCACAGGACTGCAAGGCAGTTCTGCATGGCTGCGCCTATCGTATCGTCATGCGGAGTTCAGCGGCGTGCGGGTTTCGCTCCCGGCGGGCCGAAGTTCTTTGCTGCGTCATCCAGCACGAGCACCCAGTCGGAGCCGAAGCCTTCGGCTGGACACGAGAACTCCTGCATGCCCGTACCTTGCAACGCGCCCGCGTCGCTCGAGGTGCCGGTGCGCGGGTTGTACCACCACGCCTTCAGCTTCGCCGCGCCGATCTTCAACAGATCCACCGTAAACTTCCGGCCCTGCGCGCTGTAGATAAACGCGTACCCATCGCCGCGAGTCGCGGCGATTCGGTCATTGCCGTCGAGCGCGTCCTTCACCAGGCTCTGGTCGGGGACGCGCGACAGGTAAGGTCGCGACTCGATCAGCGCCCGCACATACTGCATCTGCGCGGCGCCGGGTCTGTGAATCGCTTCGT
>DASSSG010000303.1:0-9463 GCA_035708545.1 Bryobacteraceae bacterium
CGAGGTGGGGCGGCTGGCTGTCGCTGCTGGCTTTTGCGCTCGTCGCCTGGGTACTGATCCAGGTCCCGATACGCTCGGCGCGCTACGCTCGTCTATGAGAGAGTCATGATCCGCCTTGTTCTGCTGTCTGTTGTCGCGGTATCGGCATCGGGTGCTTCGCTTATCGGTGGCGGCATCAAATTCGGCGCTCCGCTGACTGAGGCCAAAGTAGCCTTCAATCCGGCAAATGCCTTCAAATCGGACGCAACCTATGTCATTGGTCCGCAGTTCGAGCTGCGGCTGCCGGCCGGTTTTGCCATCGAGTTCGACGCTCTTTACACCGACCTGAAGCTCAAGCCGGTGAGCGTGGCGGCGACCGCGCTCGGGCTCAACGTTTTCGACGCAGACTCGTGGGAGTTTCCGCTGCTCGGCAAAAAGAAGTTCGGGAGCGGAGCCCTGAGGCCGTTCGTGGGAGCGGGCGCATCGTTTCGCAGGCTGACGAACATCAAAAACATCGGGAGTTTTATCGTCGGCAGCGGCGCCTCGTCGAACCCGAGCGACTATGAAGGCCGCAACAGCACGGGATTTGTGCTGGGCGCGGGACTCGAGATCCGCGCGCTGTTCATACGGCTCACGCCGGAGATTCGGTTTACGCGCTGGGGCACGAAGAGCCTCGGCGAAGGCGTCAGAAACGTGTTCCAGCTCAACGAGAGCCAGGGCCAGGTGCTCATCGGCATCAGCTTCTGAGCTGCGCTGTTGTTTTATAACGCGAAGGATGCGCCGAGCGAGATTTCGTTCGTACGCAGCCGGCCTCGGCCGCCAAAAATGTCAGCCCACGGCTTGCCGTTCCAGTACTGTCGAAAGTCGGCGCGGATCAGCCAGTTCTGCGCGACGCGGAACTTGATGCCCGCGCCGTAGTTCAGGCCGAATTTAGTGCTTCCGCTGCCCTGCGTAACCGATGTGCCCGGAAATACATAGTTGGTGAAATGGAAGCCGCCCGCGGCAAACGGCCGAACGCGCGATCCTTCCGGCGTCGCATAGGCGAGACCGTCGACGAATCCCTGATGTCCGGCGAATCCGGCCTCTCCGCCTTCGCCACTGCGGCCGATCCTCAGCCTGTGGCGAGCATAGTTGTATCCGAATTCGCCGCCGAGAAAGCGCCAGTTGTTGAGAGTGATGCGAAAGCCGAATTTCCATTTCGCATCGAGGAAGTAATTCGAACCGAGCTCTTCACCGCTCAGAGACATTGCGCCGCCGTTGAAACCGAACTCGGCGACCTGAGCGAAGGCTGTTCCGGAGCACAGAGCAAGAAGTACCGCGGCAAGGCGGAGGCGCATAGATCTTCATTGTAGAGGCCGCGGCTGCGCTGGAGGTTTCGCGCTCCGCTATGCTGTTCTGCATGAAGGTCGACCTCGCGTTCGGCAGGCGAGGACTTAAAGCGGACCTGCCGGGAGGATTCAATTACATCGTTCTCGAGGCGCGTTCTGCCGCGCCTGTCGCCGATGCGGCGGCCGCGGTGGAGGCGGCGCTGGAGCAGCCGATCGCCGGTCCACCGCTCGAACGGGTGGCCGCGGGGAAACAAACGGCGGCGATCTCGATCTGCGACATTACGCGGCCGGCACCCAACCGCGTCGTGCTGCCGCCCGTTCTGCGCCGGCTCGAGGCAGCCGGAATCGCGCGCGACGCGATTACGATCCTCATTGCGACCGGGCTGCACCGGCCCGCAAGCACGGCGGAGATTCGGGAGATCGCCGGTCCGGAGATTGCTTCTCAGTACCGCATCGTCAACCACCACGCGCGCGAGCTCGGCGAGCACCGGCGCCTTGGCGCCACTCGTTCGGGCACGCCGGTGTACGTCGACGAACGCTTCGTAGCCGCCGACCTTCACATTACAGCCGGGTTTATCGAACCCCATTTGATGCTCGGCTTTTCCGGCGGCCGCAAGCTGATCGCGCCCGGGCTCGCGGCACAGGAAACGATCAAAGTGCTGCACAGCCCGAAGTTCATGCGCGACCCCCGCGCCGTCGAGGGCTCCGTCGACGAGAACCCGCTGCACCAGGAGCTGCTCGAGATCGCGCGGATGGCGCGGCACGATTTCCTCGTTGACGTGTCTCTGACGCGCGACCGCCGCATCGCCGCCGTGTTCGCGGGTCATCCCGAACAGGCGCACGCTGCCGGCATGAAGTTCGTCTCGCGCGTGATGCTGGAGCAGGTCGAAGAGCCCGTCGATGCCGTAATCACGACCAGCGCGGGCTACCCGCTCGATCTCACTTTTTATCAGGCCATCAAAGGCATCACCGCGGCCCAGCACATCGTCAAGCCCGGTGGGCGAGTTCTGCTGGTGGCAGAATGCGCCGAAGGGCCTGGCGCGCACGAATTCTGCGAAATGCTCACGCGCTCGCGCACCGCCGCCGATTTCCTGGAAGCGATCAGAGAAGCGCCGGTGATCGTGGATCAGTGGCAGCTCGAGAAACTCGCTCTGGTCGCAGACAAGGCAGACGTTTTCTTTTACACGCCCGGACTGCCGGCGCCTTACCGTGAGACGTCGTGGGGCAGGCACTTCTCTTCCCTGCCGGAAGCTTTGCAGGCGCTCACCGCGGGTCTGCCTGCAGGCGCCAATATCGCAGTCATCCCCGAAGGTCCGTACGTGCTGGCGAAAGCGGGGGCCGCCGCGTGATTCGCGTTATAACGGCAGCCGCCGCGGTTGCTGCGGTCGCACACGCGGCACTGACTCCCGCCGACCATAAGCGCATTGACGAAATCACCGGAGTCCGGGGCTTCTGGGTCGAGACCGAGAGCGTCTACCGCGTCCATGTTCCGCGGAATGACGTTCAGGCGACAGTGGATCGCGCGGTCCTGCCTCCGTTCATGGGGCTCACCTCATGGGCAGCCTTCACCAGCGGCGCGAGAACCGAGGCGATGCTCATGGGTGATCTCGTCCTCCTTGAAGACGAGGTGAATCCCGTCATGTCGGCTGCGCTCGACGCCGGCCTGGACGTGACGGCGCTGCACAATCATTTCTTCTACGATTCACCGCGAATCATGTTCATGCACATATCGGGCGAGGGCCGCCTTGACGCTCTCGCTCGCGGCGTGCGGCGGTGCGTCGACCGGGTCCGCTCGGTGCGCGCGGGCAGTCCGGCACCGGCCGCTGCGTTCCGCACGCCGGAGCTGCCGGCGGTCAACTCGATCTCAGCGGCCCCGCTCGATCGCATTTTCAAACGGAGCGGTCAGGCGCAGAACGGCATGTACAAGCAGACCATCGGCCGCGCCGCCCACATGCACGACCGCGCGATCGGGGCGGCCATGGGAGTGAACACCTGGGCCGCCTTCGCCGGTACCGATACCGACGCTGTTGTCGACGGCGATTTCGCCATGTTGTCCACCGAAGTGACGCCCGTCCTGAAGAAACTCCGGAGCGCGAACATCAACATCGTGGCCATCCACAATCACATGACGCACGAGGAGCCGCGCTACGTGTTTCTGCACTACTGGGGGCGAGGCCGCGCCGCCGATCTCGCGCGCACGATCCGAGCCGCCCTCGATCTGCTCGCGCCGGATCAGCGGGGACCACGCGTCGGCGGCCACGAGCACTGAGCTTTTCGCAGGCTCTTCAGAACGCGTGTCATGCCCGGAGACAGGTGTATGCTGACCGGAGATCGTCATGCCCCGCAAAACCCGACGTCAGTTTCTGGAAGGCGCCGCCGCCGCTGCAGGCGCCTGCATGTTCGACATCGTGCCGGCGCGCGCCCTCGGGCTGCAGGGCGCGCCGCCGAGTGATGTTCTGAATCTCGGTCACATCGGGATCGGCGGCCGCGGCCGCGGCTTCCTGCGCCCCGAAGCCGGTGTCGACAAGCAGGTGCCCGCGCCCGCAAACCTCGGCGGCGACGGCACCCGCATGTTGCGTCCGGCCCGATCAATGGCGCTGTGCGACGTTGACGCTTCGCGGCTCGATGAAGCGGCGACACGCGTCGGCGGCAGACCGCGGCTGTACAAAGATTTCCGGCGGCTGCTCGAAGACAAAGATGTCGACGCTGTGTATATCGCATCGCCCGACCACTGGCATGCGCTGATGACCATCATGGCGTGCGAGGCAGGCAAGGACGTCTATGTCGAGAAGCCCGCCTGTAACACGATCGAGGAAGGGCGCAACATGGTCAACGCCGCCGAGCGTTACGGCCGTGTGGTGCAGGTCGGATCACAAGGCCGCTCGCAGCTTTCCGCGTGGCAGGCCGCGAACTACATCCGAGCGGGCCGGATCGGAACGGTGCGCAAGGTCACCTGCTGGCATTACGCCAGCCCGGCGGGCGACTGGACGCCCGATTCCGAACCGCCGCCCGGCCTCGATTACGAAATGTGGGTCGGGCCCGCGCGCTGGCTGCCGTACAACCGCCGGCGGACACATGGATCCTTCCGCTGGATGATCGACTTCGGAGGTGGCCAGATCCGCGACCGCGGCGCTCACGTCATGAGCATCGCCAACTGGATTATGGACGCCGACTACACCGGGCCGGTGAGCGTTGAGGCAAAGGGCGAACCGCCGCACGACGGCATGTACGATTCCGCCGTCAGCATGGAGGTCACTTACGAGTTCCGCAATCCGAACTGGACACTCGTGTGGGCGCAGCCAGGTATGCCATCGGCAGAGCTCGATGCGCGCTACGGCGCCGTTTACTGGGGCGACAGCGGCAACCTTACCGTGACGTACGGCGACGGGCAGCCGACCAGCACGGAGCAGAAGGCGAAGGACTTCTCCGCCACGTGCGACTGCGGCAAAGTGTTCCGCAGCCCTGGGCACAGCGCCAACTTCGAAGACTGTATCCGCACGCGCGAGAAGCCCATCATGCACATCGAAGCCGGGCATCGTGTGGCATCGCTGTGCATACTCGGAAACATCTCGTTCCAGCTCCAGCGCAGGCTCGAATGGGATGCCGTCAATGAGCGCTTCAAAGGCGACGACGAGGCCAACCGCCTGCTGAGCCGTCCGGGCCGGGGCCCGTGGCACCTGTAAGGGGAGTGATGACGATGGATACTCAACAGTTCCTTCGAGACCTCCAGAGCGACAACCCGGACACGCGGTTCGCGGCGTGGCGTCAGGCGGGGACGGCGCCGGCGGCGGTTATTCCTCAGCTCGGAAAGATCGCCGCGTCGCAGGACCCCGGCGTCGCGAAGGCAGGGCGCGAAGCGCTTGCCACCATAGTTCATTCCGTCGGGAAAGACCCGATGACAGCGAACCGTGCTGCCGCGGTCAAGGGCCTCCTTGATCTCACCGGATCGGACAACACGCCGGCTGTGCGGGTCCATGCGATGCGGTTGCTGTCAAACATCGCGGGCGAGGAGTCGGTGCCGGCAATTGGGAAGCAGTTGAGCAATCCGGAGCTCCGCGAGGAAGCTGCGTTCACGCTCGAGCGGATTGGCGGCGGGGCCGTGGTGAAGGCGTTCATGGCTGCATATCGCGACTCGAAGGACGACTTTCGGCCACGCATCCTCGCAGCTCTCGGACATCTGCGCGCGGCTGAGGCCACGGAGCTTGTCACCGAAGCCATGCGTTCGCCCAACAAAGACGTTGCGCTCGCGGCGGCCAGGGCATTCGGCCGCACGGGCCGCAAACCGGCCGGTCAGATCCCGGCCGTAGCCCTGACGGGCACGTGGGACCAGATTGAATATGCCGACAGCCAGCTCCGTTACGCCGACGGTCGCGCAAAAGACGGCGACACGGCGGAGGCTATGCGGGTATACCGCACGATGCTCGATCGGCCCGAAGAGCATCTACAGTGCGCCGCGATCATCGGGATCGCGAAGCTGAACACCGCGGAAGCTGCATCCGCGATCATGCCGAAGCTGAAGAGCAGCAACTCGAAGGTGCGTATCACGGCGGCGACCGCATGGAAGGGGATGGCCGCCGCCCGATCCGGAACCTGACCCGCGGTTGGCATACGTTGCTATCCTGTAGATTCAACGAATGATCTCGCTCGTCATTCCCATCCATAACGAGGAGCCTGCCATTCTGCCGCTGTATGACCGGCTCACCGTCGTGATGGAGACGATCGCCGCACCGTACGAAATCATCTTCGTTGATGATGCCTCGACCGACCGTTCATTCGAGCTGTTGTCGAATCTGGTCGAAACCGACGTGCGGCTGAAGATCGTCCGGCTGCGGCGCAACTTCGGGCAGACCGCCGCGCTCGCGGCAGGTTTTGACCATGCCGGAGGCAGCGTGATTGTGTCGCTCGACGGCGATCTGCAGCACGATCCGGAGGACATTCCGGCGCTGCTCGAAAAGATCGACGAGGGTTATGACATCGCGAGCGGCTGGCGCAAGAACCGGCTCGATAACGCGATCACGCGCAAGCTTCCTTCCCGCGTCGCGAACTGGCTCATGGCGCGGGTCTCGGGCGTGAAACTGCGCGATTTCGGCACTACGTTCAAGGCGTATCGCGCTGAGATCCTCAAAGATATTAATCTCTACGGCGACTTGCACCGCTTTATTCCGGCGCTGGCGAGCTTTTACGGCGCTCGCGTGGCCGAAGTGCCGATCCGCAACTCGCCGCGCATCGGGGGCGGCTCGCATTATGGGCTGGGGCGAACGCTGCGCGTCGTGTTCGACATCATCACGATCAAGTTTCTGCTCCGGTATATGACGCGTCCGATGCACTTTTTCGGAAAACTCGGACTCCTCGGTTTTCTCTGCGGGGGCGCGATTCTCGGGTGGCTCGCGTTCAAGAAGCTGATGTGGGGCGAGGAACTGGTGATGCAGCACGGCCCGCTGATGCTCACCGGCGCCCTGCTGTTGCTTACGGGCGTAATGATGTTCATGGCGGGCCTGATTGGCGAGCTGCTGATGCGGACTTACTTCGAGAGCCAGGGCCGGCGTATTTATGCGGTTCGGGAGATACGCACTCGTCGTGAGTCCTCGGCCGCGACAAGCGCGGGCTGACCCGATGCCCAGGAAGTCGGCCATCTCGACCGCTGCCGCGCTGATCCCCGCGGAGGCGAGCCTCAATCAGGTCCGCGAGATTGCGGCCGGCTGCCAGGCGTGCGATCTGTACAGGAATGCCACGCAGACTGTTTTCGGAGACGGCCGCCTCAGGGCGAAGGTTATGCTCGTCGGCGAACAGCCGGGTAATGACGAAGACCTCGCAGGAAAGCCCTTCGTCGGCCCCGCCGGACGGCTGCTCGACAAAGCGCTCGAGGAGGCCGGCGTCGAGCGCACCCTTGCCTACGTCACGAACGTCGTAAAGCACTTCAAGTGGGAACCGCGCGGCAAAAGGCGCATCCATGCCAAGCCCAGCGCCGCCGAGATCACAGCCTGCATGCCGTGGCTGCAGGCCGAGATCAGGCTGGTGCATCCCGCCGTTGTTGTCTGCCTCGGAGCGACCGCCGCACAGGCGATTCTCGGCCGTCAATTCAAAGTGACGCAGCACCGGGGGGAAGTCGTCGAATCGCCGCTCGCACCACGCGTTGTGGCGACGGTGCATCCGTCTGCGATCCTGCGCGCTCCAGACGATGAGACCCGGCGCGCCGAGACGGAGCGGTTTGTGAAGGATTTGCGCGTGGTAGCGAGGCTCATCGCCTGATCACGTCGAAACTACGAATGCGCAATCGGCGTCCGGGAAACATATCATGGTGAGACGGGCAGACATGCAGCACGTGGACGGGCACGGCTATCCGCGCCCGCTGCTGGAGCGTGCCGAGTGGATAAACCTGAACGGCGAGTGGGAGTTCTGCCTGGATCCTGATGGACGTTACGAAGCCCCGGATCAGGTGGAGTGGACAGCCGGCATTATCGTCCCGTTCTCGCCCGAGACGCCTGCCAGCGGCGTCGGCGAGACCGGGTTCTACCGTTCCGTGTGGTACCGTCGGACATTTCACAAGCCGGCGCTCACTCCCGCACACAGGCTCCTGATCCATTTCGGGGCCGTCGATTATCACGCGACAGTGTGGATCAACGGCAAAAAGGTGGTGCAGCACGAGGGCGGCTACACGCCGTTCCATGCTGACGTCACCGAGTTCCTGATCGACGGAGATGTTCAGACGGTCTGCGTACGCGCCGACGACGATCCGGCCGACCTGGCGAAGCCGCGCGGCAAGCAGGACTGGCAACTGGAGCCACACTCCATCTGGTATCCACGGACCACCGGTATCTGGCAGACGGTCTGGCTCGAGCGCGTTCCGTCTACCTACATCGGTTCCATTCGCTTCACGCCCGTTATGGAGCGATGGGAGATCGGGTTCGAGGCGGTCCTTTGCGGCAAACGGCGCGAGGGTTTGCGCCTCACCGTAAAACTGAAATATCGCGATCAGCTCATCGCCGACGATACGTATACCGTCGTAGCCGGCGAGGTGCACCGCCGGATTGCGTTCTCGGATCCGGGTATCGATGATTACCGCAATGAGCTGTTGTGGACGCCCGCGACGCCAAACATCATCGACGTGGAGCTCAAGTTATGGAGCGGGCGCGGCGAGCTCATTGATCAGGCCCGCAGCTACACCGCCCTGCGCTCCATCGCGATTCAGGGCGATCGCCTCGTCCTGAATGGCAGGCCCTATCCACTGCACTTCGTGCTCGATCAGGGTTACTGGCCCGATACGGGTATCACACCCCCCGATGACGAGGCGCTTCGGCGCGACATCGAGTTGACAAAGGCGATGGGCTTCAACGGCGTGCGTAAGCACCAGAAGATCGAAGATCCTCGCTATCTGTACTGGGCCGACGTCATGGGTCTGCTCGTCTGGGAGGAGATGCCGAGCGCATACCGCTACACCAGGCTGTCAATCGATCGGCTGACGCGGGAATGGATCGCCGCAATGGAGCGCGATCTCAGCCACCCGTGCATTGTCGCGTGGGTACCGTTCAACGAGTCCTGGGGCGTCCCGGATCTGCCGGACAGTACGGCGCAGCGTCATTACGTGCAGGCGCTGTACCACCTGACGAAGACGATGGATCCAACGCGGCCCGTGATCGGAAACGACGGATGGGAGAGCGTTGCGACCGACATCATCGGTATCCATGATTACGACGACAATCCCGAACGCATAGGGAAGCGTTATGGCACTGACGAAGTGCTGCCGCGCCTGTTCAAGCGCGAGCGCCCCGGAGGGCGGCTGCTCATGCTCGGCGACGAAGTGCCCGGCAATCAGCCGATCATGTTGACCGAGTTCGGAGGAATCGCCTACTCGGATGACCCGGAGCATACGTGGGGCTACGCTCGCGCCGATACGTCGGAGGAGTACGCGGCCCATGTCCTCGAACTGCTCAGTATCGTACGTTCGCTGCACGTTCTTGCCGGTTTTTGTTACACGCAGCTGACCGATACGTATCAGGAGGCGAACGGGCTTCTGTACGCAGACCGCACGCCGAAGGTTCCGCTCGAGGAAATCGCGACCGCCATGGGCCGGCCGCTGGTTGCAGCCGAGCGGTCAGATGTGCAGTACGAGTGGGCCTGGCGCGAGCGGCTCATGAATCGGCAGCGCGATCAGTATC
>DASSSG010000304.1:0-2630 GCA_035708545.1 Bryobacteraceae bacterium
GTAGGCCGTTCACTCATTCCGCTTTCACACCTGCCGTTTTCGCGATTTTCGTAATCTTCGCGATCTCGCCTTTGATGTAGTCGCCGAATTGTTCCGGCGTGCCGCCGCGTGTTTCCAGACCCTGGTTTGCGAGCGCCGTCCGGATCTCCGGCATCGCGAGCACTTTTGCGGTCTCGGTATTCACCCGCGTGATGACATTCCTCGGCGTTGCGGCCGGCGCGAGAAGCCCGAACCACGAGAGCATTTCGAAGCCGGGCAACGCCGCCTCGGACATGGTGGGCACGCCGGGCATCATTTCGGAGCGCTTCGCTGTTGTTACGGCGAGCGCTTTCACCCGACCCGTTTTCACGTGCGGCTGGATGCCCGTGACCGTGTTGAACATGATCGAGACTTCGCCGCTCAGGAGCGCGGCGATGCCCGGCGTCGTGCCCTTGTACGGTATGTGGACGATCTCGATGCCCGCCATCGTCTTCAGTAGCTCGCCGGAGAGATGATGCGTGCTGCCGTTGCCGGCCGAAGCGTAATTGATCTGGCCCGGGCGTGATTTCGCGAGCGCGATGAGTTGCTTCAGATTCGCAACCGGCAGTGAAGGATGGACGCTCAGGACGTACGGCGTCGCGGCGACGAAAATGATCGGTGCGAAATCCTTCACCGCGTCGTATGGAAGCTTCGCGTAGAGCGCGGGATTCGCGCCGTGCGTCGAATTGTTGGCCATGAACAGGTTGTAGCCGTCGGGCGGTGCCTTTGCGGCGATTTCCGTGCCGAGCGTGCCGCCCGCGCCCGGCCGTGCATCCACGACGATGGATTGACCGAGCGCTTCGCTGAGTTTCGTTCCGACGGTGCGGCTCACGACATCCGTCGCGCTGCCGGGTGCCTGCGCAATGATGAGCCGTATCGGTTTGACGGGATAGTTCTGGGCAAGCGTGATGCTGCACGATGCAGCAAGCGACATCGCGCAGGCGAGTCTCAGCACATTCGTATTCATTTCATGTCTCCTCGGAAAGCCGCAGGAAGGATGCCTCTAGCGCCGGATCGAGTCATCGTTCGCGGCAGGCGCGCTGCAATGGTTCGCCCATCGCCGCGGCGTGAAAAAAGTCCGCGCGATTTTAGCGGCAGAGGCATAGCTTACGCGAACGCACGAAAGGGCAAACCCGACCGAAAGGCGGGGACGCAAAGTTACCGGCCTAAAGAGCCCTGGGCTCAATGGCAGCGGGATCGCCGAAGCACTCCCACGCTTTCGCGTGGAGCATTCAGCCCTCCCGCAATTCGTCTCCTGCTCCCGGTGGGTTTCGGCGATGACAACGGAGGCGCTCATGACAACGGAACCCGTCAAAACGCTCGAAGCAGAGCTTGATTTCGCGGAGCGGATCGTTCGTAAAGGTTTCGGCACGCCCGAGCAGGCCGCCAAGATTTGCGGCGTTCCTCTGGCCGATTTGCAGGCGCGTCTGGCGCAGGAACGCCACAGCAGCTGAGTTTTCGATGTCGGATTTCAACCGCCGCGCGCGCGCCCGGAGTTTTTTTCTGCCGGACGCAACGTGCCTCGCGCGCCGCGCGAGATGCAGTCTTTCGCGCGGCTACGTGTCACTGCGGCCGCGGCACCTCCGCCAGCGCCCGATGACGATCGCGAACGATCCGCTCGAGCGCCTGCTCGACGTTGCACGCGGACTTGCCGCGCGTTTGTGGTCCCTTATCGATTGACGCAGTCATTCAGCCTTGAGGCCGATCGCCTTGATGAGCTTCGCGTAAGTCCTCATCTCGGATGCGAGATGGCGCGCGGCTTCCTGGGGTGTGCTGCCGAGCGCCTCGGAACCTTCTGCGGCCAGACGTTCACGCATTTCAGCGAGCTGGGTGATCCCGGCGATTTCGCCGTGGAGGCGAGTCACGACGCCGGCCGGCGTTCTAGCCGGCGCCAGCAATGCCTGCCAGATCGTGTTTTCGTAACCGGGCACACCCGACTCCGCCACCGTAGGCAGCTCCGGCAGGTAGAACGCGCGTTTACTTCCAGTCGTCGCGATTGCGCGCAGGCGGCCGCCACGCACGAGCGGCAAGGCAGAAGGCGGGCTTGCGAACATCACGGCGACACGGCCCGCCATGAGATCCACCAACGCGGGCGGCGCGCCTTTGTACGCGACGTGCACGATATTGACGCCGGCCATCGCATTGAAAAGCTCCCCCGCGAGATGCGTAGCCGCCGCGACGCCCGACGAGGCGAAGTGAAGCTGCCCAGGCTTCGCTTTCGCGAGCGCGATGAGGTCGGCGATCGTGCGCACCGCCGATTGTGGATTCACGACCACGACCGCGTAACTGATGGCGAGCAGGGAGACTGCGGTGAAATCGCGTTGCGGATCGAAAGGAAGCTTCGCGTACAGCGCAGGATTGATGCTGAAGCCGGTCGGGGCGAGAAGCAACGTGTAGCCGTCGGGGACTGCGCGCGCCACGATCTCGGAACCGATGATGCCGGCGCCACCCGGACGGTTGTCCACGACGATCTGCTGACCGAATCGCTCCGCCAGCCGCTGGGCGTAAGCACGCGCGATGAAATCGGCGTTGCCGCCCGCCGACTGCGCGACGACGAGCCGAATCGGCCGGGCCGGATAACTTTGCGCGGCAGCGCCGGAAGCGCATACCAG
>DASSSG010000305.1:0-5575 GCA_035708545.1 Bryobacteraceae bacterium
TGCAGGTGGCGGTCACCATCGTCAAAGTCGGCTCGATTCTCGCGATCATCGCTGCCGGCCTGCTGAGCGAGCGCAGCTCGGCAGCCAACCTGGAATCGGCTGTCGCGGGCGCAGGCGTCTCGGGCTTTTTCGCGGCGCTGCTCGCATCATTGTGGGCTTATGACGGCTGGAACAACGTCGGTATGGTCGCTTCAGAAATCCGCCGCCCGCAGCGCAACCTCCCTCTGGCATTCGTCGCGGGCACGGCTTTCGTGGCCGTGCTCTACCTTCTCGCGAATCTCGCGTATTTTTATGCGCTGCCTGCGCACGCCGTCGCTTCGAGCGAGCGCGTGGCCGGCGATGCCATGCGCGTTGCGCTCGGTCCTGTCGGCGCAGATCTCGTCAGCATTGCGGCCATGATCTCCACCTTCGCGGCACTCAATGGGTCGATTCTTACCGGCTCGCGCGTGCCGTACGCGCTCGCGCGCGATGGATATTTTTTTTCCAGGGTGGCCCATGTCCACCCAAAATATGCAACGCCGGCGCCGGCAATTATCCTGCTCAGTTCGTGGGCCGCCCTGCTCGTACTCAGCGGCCATTTTCGCGCGCTGTACACACTGGTCTTGTTCCCCAGCTGGATTCTGTACGCGATGGCCACCGCATCCGTAATCGTGCTCCGGCGTAAAAGGCCGGATCTGCCAAGGCCCTATCGCACGATCGGTTACCCGTTCGTACCCATCACATTCGTCGCCGTCGCCGTAGTGCTGCTGTACTCGACCCTCCGTGACTCACCGCGTGAGTCGCTGCTCGGTCTGCTGATTATCGCGGCCGGCGTCCCGTATTATCGATACCGTAGTAGTAAGGTGAAAGAAAAAAGCCGAATTTCCTGACCTTCTCTTGTAAAGCCAGGAGATTCAGGTTACAAATGCAGGTGCGGATCTTTCCATGGACCTTAGCGAAATGCTTGCTGAGCTCCGCCAGGAGCGCGCTCAGATCGAGCAGGCCATCATCATCCTCGAGCGGCTGGCGAGAGGCCGGGGAAAACGGCGGGGACGGCCGCCGCTCTGGATGTCTTCTCAATCGGACACGGCGGTGAAGCGCCGCGGCCGCCCGCCCGGAAGTAAGAACAGACCCAAAGACGAAAAATCCGGTTAATAAAGCAAATATCGTGCGCGTCGATTGCTGAATTCTTCCACACCCGAACGCGCTTGTGCCAGCAGCGATGCGGCCTCGGCGCCCGCTTCGAGCGACTTCAGGAGTTCCCGGCTCCCGGCAAGCCGTTCATTGCCCAGGAAAGCCATTTTCCCCGGAAAAAGCCGCGCCAGCGCAGCGCCCAGCTCGAGACCGAATCGCGCGCTGTCGAACCGGTCGCGATCGGTGATTACAAAGCGCACTCCCTCGATCGTTTTCCCCGGAAAATTCGATGCCGACGGCGTGAAGCTGGTCGGGTACACGCGAATGCCGGCAACCCTCCGCTGGTTGATATAGACCGCAAGCTCCGGCCCCCGAATCCAGTCGGCCCCGATCTGCTCGAACGGCGAATCGGTGCCCCGGCCGACGGAATACACCTTCGCATATTCAAGCATGCCGATGCCCGGATAGAGCAGCGCCGCGTTCAGGCTGCGCATATTCGGCGATGGATTTACCCAGCGCAGCCCGGTCTCGTCCCACCACGCGGATCGGCGCCAGTTCTGCATCGAGACTACGCGGAGATTCGCCCTTGGCTGAAGCTCGTCATTGAACATGCGCGCCAGCTCGCCAATCGTCATTCCGTGCCGCAGCGCGATATCGCCGCAACCCACGAACGATTTCAGGCTCGGATCGAGCATGGGACCTTCCACATGCTCGCCCGTGATCGGATTCGGCCGGTCGAGGACGACAAAAGCAATCCCCCGTTTCGCCGCCTCCTCCATCGCATACCGCATTGTGCAGGTATACGTGTAGAAGCGCGTTCCGATATCCTGGATATCGAAGACCAGCATTTCGATATCCTTCAGCATCTCGTCGTTCGGACGCCGGTCCTGGCCCGAATACAGGCTGTAGACGCGAATGCGCGTCGCCGGGTCGATGGTGTTCCCGATCTTGTCGTGGTCTTCCGTTCCGAGCATGCCGTGCTCGGGTGAGAAGAGAGCCCGCAGATTGACCCCGCTCGCCACCATCAGATCGATGTTGCGCTTTCCGTCCCGGCTGATGCCCGTATGATTGGTGATCACCCCGACCCGCCTGCCTTTCAGCGATGCGAACCCTTCGGCCGCGAGTACATCCAGGCCTGTTCGCGTCTCGAGCTGGACGCCGGACCTTTGTGGCGCCCGCGGGCGCTCCGCCATCGATGTTCCGGCCGGCACGTCCACGTTCAGGCCCGCGGCAACGATTGTCGCCACCCGCGCGCGCAGCGGGGTAATCGCGAGCTTCGTGTGCGGGTGCACCGCGTTGGCCAGCAGAATCACGTAACTCTGCGTCGCCGGATCGATCCACAGGGAAGTGCCGGTGAAGCCGGTGTGCCCGTAGGAGCCGATCGGGTAGAGATCGCCTCGCGGCCCGGAGAACGGCGAGTCGATGTCCCAGCCAAGACCTCGCAGGACCGGCTGCTCCTCGGGCGATTGCGGCGAGGTCATTTTCCGGGTACTGAGCGGACTCAGTACGCGCACGCCGTTGCGCTCGCCCAGATTCAGCAGCATCTCTGCGAATTTGATGAGGTCCGCCACGGTCGTGAACATGCCCGCGTGACCCGCGACTCCGCCCATGAAACGCGCCGTGGGATCGTGCACGATACCCCGCAGCGGCCTCGCATCCCCCGCGAGCACCTCAGTCGGCGCGATACGCGGCAGCAGAGAAGCGGCAGGACGGAAACCCGTGTCCGCCATGCCGAGCGGCGTGAAGATCTCGTCGCGCGCGAACTCGTCCAGCGGCTTGCCCGCAACCTGCCGCACGATCTCGCCCAGCAGCTCGAAATTGACGTCGCTGTAGACGAATCGCGTGCCCGGCGGAGATACCGGTTTTTCTTCCAGCGCTTTCTGAATCCCGGTCTCGTAGCCTGACCACTCCGGCTTGAGATCCAGGTCCGGCCGCAGTCCCGAAAAATGCGTGAGCAGGTGGCGGACGGTGATCTCGCTCTTGCCGCCCTGGTACTCCGGCAGGTACTTCGAAACCGAGTCGCTGAGCCGGATCTTCCCTCGCTCGACCAGTTTCATGATGGACGTCGTGGTCGCCACGACTTTCGTGAGCGATGCCGCGTCGAAAATGGTGTCGAGCGTCATCGGCTCATGCTGCGGAACCAGCGCACGGGCGCCGTAAACCTTCTGGTAAACCACGCGCCCGCGATGACCCACGGCGATCACGGCGCCTGGAATTTCACTGTCTTTGATCGATTGTTCGACCACCGCGTCCAGATACGGGCCGCCGGTGAAGCTCTCCTGCGAAACGAGGAGGCCGACCGAGAAAAACAGGAGCAGGAATCTCATGCCGGCCGGTTTGCGAGCGCCTCGAGTGTGCGCGCGAGTTCGACGTCGTTCTGCGTGATGCCTCCGGCATCGTGCGTCACCAGCTCGACCGTCACCCGGTTATACACGTTGCACCATTCCGGGTGGTGGTTCATATTCTCTATCGCGATCGCGGCCGTCGCCATAAACCCGAACGCATGAATAAAGTCGGAAAATCTGTATTCACGCCGAAGCTTGCCGTTGCTCACACTCCAGCCGGACAGTCCCGCAAGGGCTGCCGCGATCTGCTGCTCGGAAAGACGTTCACGCTTTGCCATAAATGGGAATCAATGCTCCGCTGACATGCGCCGCCGCATCGGAGGTGAGCCAAACCGCCAGCTCCGCGATTGCGGCGGGAGGCACCCCCCGGTCGGGATCGATGAAACTGGGCATGATCACGTTCGCCGTCGTGCCGGTGTGCTGCGTTTCGAGCGCAATGGTCTGCACGAGCGCGTGCAGTCCTGCTTTCGACACATTGTACGCGGCGAGATCCGGCACCGGCGCAACACCTGCGCGCGAGCCGATGGCGATCAGCCGTCCGCGCCCCGAGGCGACCAGATGTGGCAGCACCGCGCGCATTGTGTAAAACGCCGCGTTCAGGTTGATGTCGAGCATGCGCCGCCACGTCTCGTCCGTGGTGCTGTCGACAGCACTGCCCCCCTCATAGCCGCCGAGCACATGCGCGAGCACGTCCAGCCCGCCCCGGGCAGCCACCGCTTCATTGATGGCGCGCCGCGCCTCCTCCGGCCTGGTGAGATCGGCTTTGACCTGGCCGGAGCGCGAAGCGCGCAGAACGATATCGCCCCTGCGCTCGAAAGCATCCGCGACCGCCGGACCCAGCAATCCGGTTGCGCCGGTAACGAGTACGATCACGACCCGCCCTTCGCGAACCGGCGGAAAAAGCTCGTCTCCTTCCAGCGCGGGCGCTCGTCGCGATTGGCCACTCGCTCAATCAGCGCCAGGATGTACCGGTTGAATCTCCCCGCGGCCGCCTTGTCCACTGGCTGCGCCGTGTCGTCCGACGGCGCGTGATAGCGCTCGCGCAGCCAGTCCTTCATCTGCCGTTGTTCCGCGCTGCCGGGCGCCGCGTCGAACTTGAAGCTGAGGGCGGGCACGCCCTGGCGAATGAAGTTGTACTGATCGCTCCGCGTGAAGATATTGCGCTTCGGCTCGCGGTCGGCCACGACGGCGATACCCTGATCCCTGCCAACCTCGCGGCTCAGGTCACCGAGATCGCTTTCCTCGAGACCATAAACGACGATCGACTTCAGCGGAAACAGGGGCAGGAACATGTCCACATTTATGTTTGCCACGATCGAGGCAGGCTCCGCCGTCGGATGCCGCGCAAAGTACCGCGACCCCTGCAGGCCTTTTTCCTCTCCTGTTACGGCTGCAAATAACACTGACCGGCGTGGACGCCGCTGCTTTGGGGAAAGTGCGTGCGCTGTCTCGATCAGGGTGGCAATTCCGGACGCATTGTCCATCGCGCCGTTGTAAATACTGTCGCCATTGATCGGTTTTCCAATCCCCAGATGATCGAGGTGCGCAGTTACCACGACATGTTCACTCCGGAGCTTCACGTCCGATCCCGGCAGCAACCCTGCGACGTTCTCGGACGTAAGATCCGACTCTCTGGTTGCGACCTCGGCCCGTACTTTGACCTTCAGCGGAAAGCGCGGCAGAGGTCGATTGCCGCGCGATAACTCCAGGATCTCGGGCATCGAGTGGCCGCTGCCGGTGAACCACTTGTCCGCCCGATCCGCGTTGATCACGATCGAGAGCCGCTGGCCCGTGCCCTCGTCCGGATCGGGCTCGGTGAGCGTCATCGACGGCTGCAACCGGGCAAGTGTCGCGCGTTCCCAGGGAATATCCGTAATCTGCGGATCGGATATCGAGGCGGTACCCACTGCCCCCGCGACTCGGAGCCGCTTCCAGCGCTCCGCCCGCTGCAGATGCGCGGCCAATGCTCCTGGGATAAACGAGGGCGCGCCGCTCAGGAATACCGCCACTTTGCCGCGCAGATCGAGACCCGAGAGATCGTCGTACTTCACATCCGGCGCCTGCAAACCATACCCGACGAATATCGCTTCGGCCTCTGTGTGCGTTCGTGGCTCGCC
>DASSSG010000306.1:0-5620 GCA_035708545.1 Bryobacteraceae bacterium
GAGACAGCGGCAGATTACGCCGCATCGCGAGGAATCATCATCGCAGATACGAAGTTCGAGTTCGGTTCTGTCGATGGAAAACTGACGCTGTGCGATGAGGTATTGACGCCGGATTCGTCCCGCTTCTGGCCGGCGGACCACTACCGTCCGGGCGGCGCGCAGCCGTCCTTCGACAAGCAGTATGTGCGCGACTATCTGGAATCGATCCACTGGAACAAGCAGCCGCCTGCTCCGGGGCTGCCAGCCGAGATCGCAGCGCGCACGAGCGAAAAGTATCAGGAAGCACTGCGCCTGCTTGCCGGCCGCTAGTGTGCCGTCCCGGATACCGCTTGCCGACGCGCGCGGCTCGGAAGGATCGTTTCCGGTTTTCAAGAATAACGCGGGGAGACAGGCCCAATGAACTGGTTCGACATCGTTCTGATCATCATCGTCGTCGCGTCCGTGGCGAACGGCTTCGCGAGAGGATTCATCCGGATCGGGATCGGCTTCATCGCAACCGTGCTCGCGTTCCTGCTCGCGGCCTGGTTTTATGGATCGGCCGGCGCGCTTCTGACTCCGGTGATCCATTCGCCCGTGCTTGCGAACGTCGCCGGCTTCGGCCTGGTATTCGCAGCGGTGATGGTGGTGGGCGCGATCACGAGCGCCCTGCTGGCGCGCGCGTTGCGACTGGTGGGGCTGGGCCTCGCCGACCGCGCCGGTGGAGCCGCGCTGGGCGCTGTGCGCGGGATTCTTTTCTGCGTGATCCTGCTTGTCGGGATCCTGGCCTTCTCGAAGAAGACGCCGGCGGCGGTCGCGCACTCTCACTTCGCTCCTTACCTCACCGAGACGGCGCAGTACATGGCGAATCTCACGCCGTACGAGATTCGCAACGGCGTGCGCCGCCAGTATCAGGATTTGAAACGCGTGTGGACGGAAGTCATCCATAAAAAGAAGGCCGACACACAGGAGATCTGATTGCCGCTGCTGATTTTCGACCTGGACGGAACGCTCATCGATTCGAAGCAGGACCTCGTCCAGGCGGTGAACGCGGCACGCAGGCGCATGCATCTGGCGCCGCTCGATAATGATACGGTTGCGTCCTACGTCGGCAATGGCGCGCCGGTGCTGATTCGCCGCGCCATGGGTCCGCAGGCTACCGAGGAACAGTGCCGCGAGGCGCTCGAGTACTTCTACGAGTTCTACCGCGAACACATGCTGGACCACACACGCCTGTATCCCGGCGTTCGAGAGGCGCTGGACCAGCTGCACGCGGCCGGCATGCCGATGGCGGTACTGACGAACAAGCCGGTGCGCTTCAGCAGGGGCATCATCGAAGGGCTCGGCGTCGCCGGCCATTTCTTCCAGGTTTACGGCGGCAACAGCTTCGAGCAGAAGAAGCCGCACCCTGTAGGTGTGGAGACGCTGATGTCGGAAGCGCACGCGGGCCGGGCGGAGACGCTCATGATCGGCGACAGCGCCGTCGACATCCAGACCGCACGCAACGCCGGTGTCCGTGCCGTCGGCGTGACGTGGGGCCTGCAGCCGGAATCACTCGAACAGGTCCCGCCCGATCACGTGATTCGCGACATGCGCGAGCTCGTACCGCTGGTGAAAAACGGATCGCGATAAACTGGCGGCTAATGCGAATTGCTGCTTTGCTGTTTGGTCTTGGCTTCCTTGCCTTCTCGCAAACTCCCGCGCCGAAGACGGCGCGGCCGAAGCCGCCCGGCACAGACTGGGTGCAGCTGTTCAACGGGAGAGACCTGACCGGCTGGAACCAGGTAGGCGAGGAGAAGTGGAACGTCATCGACGGTGTGATCCACGGCATCGCCATAACGAAGAAGTACGGCTATCTGCAGACGGACAAGGACTATAAGGATTTCCAGCTGTCGATCAAGTTCCTGTGCGAAGGCAGCGGCAACAGCGGCGTGTTCTTCCACAGCCGATTCAAGCCAGGCAGTGTCGATATCGTTCAGGGTCTTCAGTTCGAGGTGGACTGCGCCATCGGGCACCATACCGCAGGGATCTATGGCGACGGCCGTAACTGGATCGTCTGGCCCTCGCCACAGAATGAGACCGTCGTGCGGAAGGGTGAGTGGAACGAGATGCTCCTGACGGTGATCGGCAACCGCTACACCTCGCGCCTGAATGGTGTGTCCATGGTCGATTTCACCGATCCCGCGCCGCGCTCGTTCGATGGCACCATCGCACTCCAGTTGCACTCCGGCGGCGAAGGCAACATGAAATTCAAAGACATCTGGATCCGCGATCTCTCGAACCGCTGAAGCTCTACTATACGGATCATCTCGACTTTCCTCTGCCACGCGGGCACAGGTTCCCGCTGCGCAAGTACCGGCTCGTGCGGGAACTGCTCGAGGGTGACGGTGTATTCGAATTCGAGCCCGCGCCCGAGGCTTCGCCGGACACCATCGCGCTGGCGCACGATCGCGAGTACGTGAACGCTTTCGTGGACGGTCGCGTTGCGGACGCGGCGATGCGGCGCATCGGATTTCCGTGGTCGCCGGAGCTGGTTCGCCGAACCATGGCGAGTGCCGGCGGAACGGTGGCGGCGGCCCATGATGCACTCGCGGGGGGCTTCGGCGGCACTTTGGCGGGCGGCACGCATCACGCCTTCCGCGGCGAGGGCTCCGGGTTCTGCGTATTCAACGATATTGCGGTCGCCATCCGCGCTTTGCGAGCCGAGGGGAGGATCGGGCGCGCCGCAGTGGTGGATTTGGACGTGCATCAGGGGGACGGGACCGCGGCATTATTCGAGAACGATGGTGACGTGCTGACCGTGTCGCTGCACTCCTGCACCAATTTTCCGTTCCGAAAACAGCGCGGGACGATCGATATGGAGTTCGCCGACGGCACGGGCGATGACGAGTATCTCGCGGCGCTCGCCGGTGTGCTGCCGCGCGTTGCCGAGTTTGCGCCCGAGGTTGTGTTCTACCAGTCGGGCGTTGACGGGCTGGCGTCGGATCGGCTCGGAAAGCTCGCACTGACGGCGGAGGGACTGATGCGGAGGGATGCGCTCGTGTACCAGACGATTGCAGATATTCCGATCGTGATCACTTTGGGCGGCGGCTACTCGGAGTCAATCGAGCTTACCGCGGCAGCGCACGCGAACACATTCCGGACCGCAGCTGCGGTGTACGGCAGCACGCGGAGTTTTACTCAGTAGGTCAGTGCGTTGAAGAACAGCTTGAAGGTTTGGTAGCTCTGGGCGCGGTACTGCGGGCGCATACCGAAGAGCAGGACGTGGCCGGAGCCGAGCGGCACATCAACGAGCGCCGCTCGCCCGCGAAGATACTTGTCTCCGAGCAGCCAGCCCGAGGCCAGTGGATTCGACTCTGAATAACGGACGACGATACGCGTCCGCGAGCCGGCGGGAAGTTCGAAGGCAGGACTGTGCTCGGACCACAAGCTGATATTCTGCGGGAGACCTCGGGCGAGCGGGTGCGTGGTGTCGGCTCGCGCGCTGAGGATGGAACCCGGCGAGTAGAACTCGCGGTTCGACAATCCCCTCACAACGTTCTTCACATCGAGGGCGAGGTGCGTGATCGCCCATTCGGTGGCCCGGTTGAGGAAGACGAGCGTGCCTCCCTTGCCGGCGAATTCCTTCAAGGCCGCTGCTCCCTTTTCGCCGACCCCGCCGACGTACTCAGGCGGCATCGATCCCGGGAGGTTCCCCTCGTGAATACTTTTGGCGGTCTGGTCGGCGAATATGATGACATCAAACCGCGTATTCAGACTACCGGCCTGCACCTGCGTGTTGTCGAGACGGGTGCAGGCATAGCCGAACTGTTCGAGCAGCCAGCGGGTCCAGCCCTCGTCCATACTCATGCCCGCGTTCGTGTCCCAGCTCCGGTAGAGTCCGATTCGAGTCTTTCGCCGTTTGGCCGCGCGGAACGATTCAATATCGCCGTCCTCGCTTGCGGCGGGTGAGAATTCGAAGCGAGTGGCGCGCTCGACAGGGCCGGCGAGCGGCTGATCGAGGGTGCGGACATCGACGCCCATCAGCAGCGGCAGGGTATGTGCGGTGACGTCGTAGGGCCGCTTCGGCGGGCCGCCCGGATACAGCCGCAAATCCGGATAGTTCTGCCGTTCGAGCAGCGTTTTCGCCCAGGCGCTGTAGGGCTGCTGCATGCGAATGACGTAGCCGCCGTGCTCGGGGCGGCGCTCGATTTCGATGTCGCCGAAGGCCAGCGTCTCGGCGAGTTTCCGCGCTGACCCGGGGTCGAACTGATCGAACGGAATCACGAACCCCGGGGGCTGCTGGCAAGCCACAGCCCTCTGGCCGACGATCCAGAAGGATCGCAGCAAATCCTCGCGCTTCACTGCCGCCTGATAGAGACACGACTCGAGCGCGATGAGCTGGTACTCCACGATGTCGCGGAGGCGCCATGTGCCGCCGAGCCAGGGCTCGAGATGGTTCCAGCTCCGCTCGCGCGCATCGTAGCCGAGCGTGTCCCGCCGGATCTGCTCCGGCCTGACGTTAATGGGCGAGGCGAGGCGCGCGCTCGCCGATTCACTGAGAATGCGCACACCGCCGTGATAGGCCTGATAGTGCCGCGCCGGCGTCCAGAAGTCGTAGATGGCGTTGATCACGACGCCGGTCTTGTCCGCGGCGGTGAGATCGGTGGCCATCCCGGCGCCGAACATGGTGCACATCTGCGCGATCAGCGGGTCGATGTTGGGCTCGATCGGATCCATCCACGGCGGCACGAACATGCGGGAGGCGAACTGCCCCTGCTGGTGCACGTCATAGACAATCTGCGGACGCCAGACGTTGTGCAGGCGTGAGACGACGTTCCGAGTCTCCGGCTGCGAGAAGATGTACCAGTCGCGGTTGTTGTCGTGGCCGAGGTAGCGGTGGTACAGCTCGGGCGGGCTGGCGCCTTCCCAGGGCGTGCCCAGTGTCCTGCGGTACCACTGTGCCACGATGTCCACGCCGTCGGGGTTGAGCGACGGCACCAGAATAAAGATGGTATTGGCGAGAATCGCGCGAAACTTCGGCCGGTCCTCGGTAATTAACCGGTGCGCGAACTCGATCGCCGTCAGGGTTGAGGCAACTTCGGTCGAGTGGATCGAGCAGGTGATCATGACAACCACCTTGCCCTGTGCGATGAGGCGCTCGGCTTCGCCGGTCGGCGTGCGGCGGGGGTCGGCGAGTCTCGCCTGAATACCGCGGAACCGATCGAGAGCGCTTATGGTCGCTGCATCGGCGATAAACGCGGCGATCATGGGTTTGCCATCCACGGTTTTGCCGATCCGTTCGACACGGACGCGATGGCTCGCGGCATCGAGAGCCTCGAAATAACCGACGACCTTCGCCCAGTCGACCAGCTTGCGGTCCTCGCCCATGCGGTGGCCGAACCACGCTTCCGGTGTGGGCGGCGGAGCGGCGAGCGCCAGCGCGGCGCAGGCGGCGAACAGGGCGAGGATGCGCCGCGTCATGCGCGGTTCAGCTCACGCCAGAGCGCGGCGTAATAGCGGAGGAAACGCTCGGGTTGAGGACTTTCGGGACATTCGCAGAGCGTGTAGCGGTCGTATTTCATCTGGCGAAGGAGAGTGAACAACTCACGCCAGGGATAGGGGCTGTACAGCTCATTGATGTGGGCGCTCCTGATCCACGGCC
>DASSSG010000307.1:0-4941 GCA_035708545.1 Bryobacteraceae bacterium
GTCGCCGGAGATGCTGCTGCGGATCTGGCGGGAGGTGAATTCTCCGTACCTCGGCATCAACATGGATACGGGGAACTTCGCCGGCGATCCATACGCCGGGATGGAGATGCTGGCGCCCTATGCCTCGATCGTGCAGGCAAAGACTTACTATGGCGGCGGCGAGTGGTACACGCTGGATCTCGATACCGCCGGATCGCGGGCATTCTGCGCAAGGCGGGTTTCAGAGGGTGGATTTCGCTCGAAATGGAAGGCAAGGAGGCGGCCGATACGGCGGTGGCGAAGAGTATCGCCATGCTGCGCGCGGCGTTTGCATAATCTGGTCTGCTGTCTCTGAAGTGTGTTGACCGCTGAAAAGTCGCCATCTCGTTGTCCGCTCCCTGACGGTCGCGGCTCGGAAACGCGATGTGCAGGCGCAGCGATGCCGGTTCGTGGGCGACTTTCATCTGTGGGTATGAGCCGCCACGGTAGACTGAAAATTTCCGGGACATCCTATGCAATTCCTCTCGAACAGCCTGCTGGAGCTGATCACGCAGACGTCCGTGAATCTGCCGCCTGACGTGCGCGCCGCGATGCGAATTGCGGCCGCGAGCGAAGCTCCGGGCACGCAGGCGGGGCAGGCGCTGAGCGTGATCACTTCGAACATCGACATGGCCTGCGAGGACGAAGGCCCGATCTGCCAGGACACGGGGATGCCCACGTTCGTGGTGCATACGCCGGTCGGCGTCAGTCAGATCGTCATCGGCCGGGCAATTCGCGAGGCGATTGCCGAAGCGACACGGCGCGGGAAGCTGCGCCCGAACTCGGTCGATTCGCTCACTGGCCGAAACAGCGGGGACAACCTCGGCACCGAAACGCCGGTCATTCACTTCGAGCAGTGGGAGGAGGACGAGATCGAGGTCAAGCTGATCCTGAAGGGCGGCGGCTGCGAGAACAAGAACGCGCAGTACTCGCTGCCGGCGACGCTCGACCACCTGGGCAGGGCCGGCCGTGACCTCGAGGGTGTCCGCAAATGCATTTTGCACGCTGTGTGGCAGGCGCAGGGGCAGGGATGCTCGCCGGGCGTGGTCGGCGTTTGCATCGGCAGCGATCGCGCGCACGGGTACGCGCTGGCCAAAGACCAACTTTTTCGAACCCTGGACGACACCAACCCGGTGCCGGAGCTGGCTGAGCTCGAGAACCGCATCATGAGAGAGGCCAACACGCTCGGTGTCGGCCCGATGGGCTTCGGCGGCAGCACATCACTCGTCGGATGCAAGGTCACGGCGGCAAATCGGCTGCCGGCGAGCTTCTTCGTGTCCGTCGCATATGAATGCTGGGCGTTCCGACGTCTGGGTGTGCGGCTGGATACGAAGTCGGGGGCGATCACGCGCTGGCTGTATCGCGATCCCGAACGGAAGATCGAACGGATGGCGGCCGGCGAGGGCTTCCCGCTCACCGGCCGCGAGGTGGTGCTCAGGCCGCCCCTGAGCGAAGCGGAGGTTCGCGCGCTGAAGGTCGGGGATGTCGTGCTGCTGAACGGCGAGATGTTCACCGGCCGCGACGCCGTTCACGCGTACCTCATGAAGAATCCGCCTTCGGTTAACCTCAACGGCGCCGCTTTGTATCACTGCGGCCCGGTCATGTTGAAGCAGCCGGACGGCTCGTGGAGCGCGCGGGCGGCCGGTCCGACGACCAGCATTCGCGAGGAGCCTTATCAGGCGGACGTGATCCGCAATTACGGTGTACGCGCGGTGATCGGAAAAGGCGGCATGGGGGCGAAGACGCTCGCGGCAATGAAGGATTTCGGCGCGGTATATCTGAACGGAATCGGCGGTGCGGCGCAGTATTATGCGCGCTCGATCGAGAAAGTGGTCGGGGTGCACCTCATGGAATTCGGCATCCCCGAGGCGATGTGGCACCTGCGTGTGAAGGACTTCGTTGCGATCGTCACCATGGACGCGCACGGCAACAGCCTGCACGCGGACCTCGAGCAGGAGAGCGCGGAGCATCTCGCCGCTCTTGCCGGGTAGTCTGCTGTCTCTGAAGTGTCCTGACCGCCTGCTGACGCGCGCGGCTCGGAAACCGAGCCATCACCGTGCGGGAATGGCAGAGTTACCTGCGAGACGGCCGAGCAGTTCGTCTATCGATACGCGGCGACACCGGTGACGCGCTCGCCGATGACCAGCGCATGGATGTGGTCGGTGCCTTCGTAGGTCTTCACGGTCTCGAGGTTGCACATGTGGCGCATGATCGGGTACTCGTCCATGATGCCGTTGGCGCCGAGCAGGTCTCGGCTGAGGCGCGCGCAGTCGAGCGCCATGGCGGTGTTGTTGCGCTTCAGCATCGACACGTGCGCGGGATCGAGCTTTTTCTGATCCTTGAGGCGACCGGCGTGCAGCGCGAGTAACTGTGCCTTGGTGATCTCGGTAATCATCCACGCGAGCTTCTCCTGCACCAGTTGGTGCGTCGCGATGGGCTTGTCGTCGAACTGTTTGCGGTCGAGCGAGTATTGACGGGACGTTTCGTAACAATCCATCGCCGCGCCGATGACGCCCCAGCCGATCCCGTAGCGCGCCTGCGTCAGGCAGGCGAGGGCCGCTTTCAATCCCTTCGCCGCCGGCAGCACGTTCGCGTGCGGAATACGGCAGTCGGAGAAGGACAGGCTGGATGTGACCGAGGCACGCATGGAGAGCTTGCCGTGAATCTCGGGTGCGGCGAACCCGCGCGTCCCGCGCTCGACCAGAAAGCCCTGAATGCCGGCGTCGGTACGCGCCCAGACTACGGCAATATCGGCGATGCTTCCGTTGGTGATCCAGGTCTTCTCGCCGTTGAGGACCCAGTCGCCGCCGTCCCGGCGAGCGGTGGTGAGCATTCCGGCCGGGTTCGAACCGAAGCCGGGCTCGGTGAGTCCGAAGCAGCCGACGGCTTCGCCCGACTGGAGCCGCGGGAGCCAGCGCTGCTTCTGCTCTTCGTTGCCGTAGCTGTAGATGGGATACATCACCAGCGCGCCCTGCACGGACACGAAGCTCCGAATTCCGGAATCGCCTCGCTCGAGCTCCTGCATGATGAGACCGTATTCGACATTGCTCATTCCGGCACAGCCGTAACCCTCGAGGTTGGCTCCGAGGAAGCCGAGTTCGGCCATTTCGGGGATGAGCTGCGAGGGGAACAGGCCCTGCCGCCAGCAATCGCGGATTACCGGGCTAATGCGTTCTTCGGCGAATCGGCGGGCGGTCTGGCGGACCAGCAGTTCCTGTTCGCTGAACTGTGAGTCAATGAGGAAGTAGTCGACGCCCCGGAACGCCATAAACGACTATGACAGCACATCGGCCATGCAGCGGCCGGCGACTTTCACTGCTCGATTTCTTCGAGGACTGGGCAAAGCTTGAGGGGGAATTCCTCGTCTGGGATGACGGTTATCGCGTGCATACGTGGACGTATGCACGGATGGCCGAGGCGGCGCGCGCGTTCGCCGCGCGCTCACAGCTCGCCCGAGGCGACAAGGTCATCCTGTGGTCGGAGAACCGGCCCGAGTGGGTGGCGGCGTTCTGGGGCTGTCTGCTGCGGGGCGCGATCCCGGTGCCGGTGGACTATCGCGCCTCGCCGGAGCTGCTGCTCCGGATCTATCACGCGGCACAGGCGCGGGTCGTGATCGCCGGAGACGAGGCGCCCGCAATCGATGTTCCCGTGTGGAGATTCCGGGAGCTGCCGTGGACAGGCGGCTATGTCGTTGCGGCGGCACACGAGATCGCCGAGGTGTTGTTCACATCGGGCGCTACGGCAGAACCGAAGGGCGTCGTTATCACGCACCGCAATATTCTCGCGAACATCACTCCGATCGAGCAGGAGGTCCGAAAGTACGTCGCGAAGTATCGCCTGGCGGCACGCGTATTCTCCCCGATTCGATTCCTGAATTTGCTTCCGCTGAGCCACATGTTCGGGCAGGCGATGGCCATATTTGTGCCGCCGCTGCTGGCCGGGACCGTGGTCTTCATGCGCGGGTTCAGTGCTCACGAGATCGTGCGGCTGATGCGCAAGAGGCGCATTTCCGTGCTGGTGTGCGTGCCGCGAATTCTTGAGGTGCTGCGCGAGTACGTCAGGCCCATGCTGACGGAGGCGCCTGCCAGTGACCGCCATCCCGCTTTGCGCTGGTGGCGCTACCGGCGCATCCATCGCCTGTTCGGTTTCAAGTTCTGGACGTTTGTGGTCGGCGCGGCGCCGCTCGATGCGGAGCTCGAGGCATTCTGGGAGGGGCTCGGGTTCGTCGTCATTCAGGGTTACGGGCTGACGGAGACGGCGCCGATCGTGACGCTGAACCATCCTTTTCAGACGAAGCGCGGGACGGTCGGCACACCGATCGGCGGGGTGGAAGTCAGAATCTCCCCTGAAGGCGAGATTCTGGTGCGCGGTGAGAACGTGACGACTGGTTATCTGGACGGCTCGGCGGCGCTGACCGATGACGGGTGGCTGCGCACCGGTGATGTGGGCGCGATCGACGAGGCAGGCCGGCTGCAGGTGCGCGGGCGTGTGAAGGAGACGATCGTTACCCCGGAGGGCATGAACGTGTTTCCGGAGGACGTGGAACGCGTCCTGAACCGGCTGCCGGGTGTCCGGGAGTCGGCGGTTGTCGGAGAATCCGCGGTGCACGCGGTGCTTTCGCTGGAGGACGGCGCGAGCGCGAGCGAGATCATACGTGATGCGAACGCGCAGCTCGAGGAGCATCAGCGGATCCGCGGCTTCAGCGTGTGGAACTCCGGACCGCTGCCGCGCACGGACGCGACAGGAAAGCTGAAACGGCGGGAGCTGCAATCCTGGGTTGCGGCGGGCGGCGTACTTCGGCCGGCGGCACGAGAACGAGGGGTCGAAGAAGTTGTCGCGCGATATGCGCCGGGCCGTCAGATCGGGCGCGACACGACGCTCGGCGAACTCGGCCTGAGCTCGCTCGAGCGGGTCGAACTTCTG
>DASSSG010000308.1:0-2716 GCA_035708545.1 Bryobacteraceae bacterium
AAAGACGGCGAAGAAGGCTACCCCGGCAACCTCCGCAGCACCGTCCGCTACACGGTTACGGACGCGAATGAACTGCGTATCGACTATACGGCCACCACTGACCGGAAAACGGTCGTCAACCTGACGAACCATTCATACTTCAATCTTGCGGGGGAGGGACAAGGAAACGTGCTCGCGCACCAGATCAGCATCAATGCCGATCGGTTTACGCCCGTCGACGCGGGTCTCATCCCGACCGGCGAACTGAAGTCCGTGGCCGGCACGCCGTTCGATTTCCGGCAGGCGCACGAGATCGGCGAGCGCATCGATTCCAACGACGAGCAGATCCGATACGGGAAAGGGTACGATCACAACTTCGTCCTGAATGGCAACGCAGGTTCACTGCGCTCCGCTGCCCGGGTAACAGAGCCGCACGCGGGCCGGGTGCTCGAGGTGCTCACGACGGAGCCGGGCGTGCAGTTCTATACGGGCAACTTCCTCGACGGCAGCGTTCGGGGGAAAGGAGGCAGGAGTTATCAGCACCGCACTGGGTTCTGCCTCGAGACGCAGCATTTCCCGGACTCCCCGAACAAAGCGCAGTTCCCGACGGCCGTCCTCATCCCGGGGCAGACGCTGCGGTCGACCACGGTATACCGGTTCTCAGTGTTGCGGAAGCGCTGACGGGTCCGACTTCAGCGGCGGATGATGACTTCGCGCAGGCTGTCCCGCGAGAGGAAGAACTTTACGGACGCGAAATTCTGAAACAGTTTCTCGAGCGCCCGATTGTTGAAAAACTGAGCCCGCCTGAGCATTCCGCGTGGCACGAGCGTCAGGGTCTTTGCATCGGCGATGCGATAGTGCCACGTGGGCACGATCTCCGTTTTCTCGTCGGCGTGGAAAAACGCGAGCAGGGATGAGCCGGGGCGCAGCACGCGGTGCAGGCTCGCGACCGTGGATGCGAGCAGCCCGGGGCCGAGAAACTGCAGCGAGTCCCAAACGAGCGCGCCGTCGAACTGGCCGTCTTCGTAGGTGAGATTATCCGCGAGGAAGGCAGCCGCGCGCTGCTCATCGGCCTGATTGGCGTAAAAGTCACCGCCCCCGAACGCGAGCTCGAGCGACTGCACGTAGTCGTCCGATGTGAGCCGATGGCCCAGATTGGTGATGAAGGAGATGTTGGCCTGGCTCGCGCCGGCAAAGTCGATCAGGCTCAGGCCGGGGCGGTCGCGGATGGTGAAGAAAAACTGCTCGAGGCCGCTGCTGTGACGGGTAAGGGGCGTGCCCTTCACCGCCGGTGCTTTCGCCGATGCGGCACCGGTGCCAGGTGGCGCCCCGGCAGACGGCTCGCCGCCGAGCATCCCCTTCAGACGGTCCCTGAACAATCGCAATCTCCAGCATGACACGGCGCACTAGGGCGCCCGCGCGCAGCCGCTCTGCCCCGGAGCGGCTGCGGCCTGCAAACGATCGACGCTCTAGTGTTTGTTGTCGCTGGCGACGCCGACTGGTTGCGGCTGCACACCCAGCGGCGGTTGCGCAGCGGGTGCGGCAGCGGCGGGCTGAGCGGCAGTGGCGGGGTGAGCCGCAGCGGCGGGCCGGCCAGCAGATGACGCCTGCTTGCCATCGCTGCGAACGATGTCGATCCCACCTTTGAAGTACGCGCCGTCCTCGATCACGATGCGCGCGGTCTTAATATCGCCGATCAGCCGCGCGTCTTTGCGGATCTCCACCTTGTCGCTGGCTTCAACGTTGCCCTGGATGTTCCCGAGCGCGACGATTTCGCGAGCTTTGATTCCCGCTTTGACCTTGCCGTTAGGGCCCACGGTAAGCCGGTGGTCTGCCAGTTCGACATTGCCTTCGACTTCGCCGTCGATGTACAGATCTTCGCGGCTGTAAATCTGGCCTTTCACCATCACGGCTTTGCCGATGCTGGCGGACCCGCTCGCGACGGGTGCTGGTTCATAGTTGCGTGTGGGCGTGGCGGACATCGATGGCGTTGCCTCTCTCATTGGTTCTGCGGTCGAGGCCGGCGGGGCTGCCGGTCGGGGCGCATATTCTTCATCTTTCCTGCGGTTCCACATGGTTGGTGAAAACTCCCTACGCTCTCAGGATCGGGCGGACGCCTTAGAAGCATTAGGCCGACCCGCACGGTTTTTTTTTTTGGCGAACAGGCAGTCACAAACCGCAGTACAGGCTTGAAATAAAGCCTTCGGGGAAGGATCCGCGGTCCAACTGCCTTGAAGTCTTATGTTAGAAGGTCCGAAGCGAAAAGGCAATCGAAATTGTAAGACGTCATACGGGGGTTGCCGTAGGCTGCCTGAGGACAAGTCGCGTGTATCCGCCCTGGGAACGGCCGAGATCTGTCGAGTGTCGACCGCCTCGCGAAACCGCGCAGGATTTGGGAGCTCGTGCTCAAAGGCTGACAACCCTCTTCTCGCGACATTGCTCAAGAATCTCGCCATCGCGATTGCAGGCCAGCATCGCGCTGACGAAGCAGCAGGCGCGCGCGGCGGCAGCGTCGGATCCCGGAATCAGCGGTCCGTGACGCCAGTCCAGGCGGTTGCGCCGACCTGTGCGTCTTCGCGGCGGGAGATAATGGGGTCGTGTCCAGCCGGCTCCGGGAACTAGAGCAGCGCCTCGAGCGCACCGAGCAGCAACTTCGCCTGTTCCAGAAGATCAGCCGCATGATGGTGCGCGATCTCAGCTTGCAGGAGGTGCTGCGGGGCATCGTGTCGCTGGTCAC